>JADGOT010000350.1 GCA_017882805.1 Glaciihabitans sp.
ATTCCCAGAATGTGGACAGGGCGATTGATCAGAATGCCCGAGAAGATCTCAAGCGCGAGCGACAGAGCAAGCGCGAAGCGCAGCACGTTGCCGAAGGTGCGAACGATCTGGATGGTGTCGCGCGCGAGCGCCACAAAGATCCCAAGGATGGTAAACGCGAGCAGGTAGCTGAAGCCCCCGAGTGTTGCCCAGTGGTACTGACTCCAGAGGAACGAGACACCGGCCCAGCCGACGAAGGCAATGAGCGAGATTGGCAGCAGCCCGTTCCACCCGATCTCCCGCCACTGCGCGGCCAGGGCGACCACTGTGAGCATCACGAGCGAGGCGAGAATTCCGATGAGCCCGGGCCAGCCGATCAGCTGATGGATTGGGAAGGTGAACACCGCGGTCCCGATCGCGGCGGTTGCCAGAGCCTTTGCCAGCGGGGGAGAGGCCAGGATCGCCTTCGTGAGTTCGCGGGCGGTCAGCGGAGTAGCGGGCCGGGTCACGACAACGAACTCGGAACTGGATCGGGCCGCTTGGTCTTGATCGCGAACAGGCTGAGCAGCAGGAGTCCGTATTCAATCAGCAGGCGGCTCTCGGCGACGCTCTGCGCGAGCAGAGCGACCAGGACGAGCGCGGGCAGCAGAGTCGATGCGTCGTATCGACCCGATGCGCGGGGACCGATCTGCGGGCGATCGATCGCGAGCTCCCAGGAGCGCACGAGGGTGCTGAGCGCCAGCGCGGCGAATACCAGAACGCCGATGATTCCGAGCTGGAACCACAGGTCGAGCCAGGCATCGTGAGCCTGAAGGTATTGAATTCCCCCGATCCTGAAGATCTTCCGGTCGAATGGCGCAAGGCCGGGAACCCAGTAACTGATCCAGCCCCAGCCGACCACGGGCCGCTGGCTTGCGAGCTTGATAACTTCGCCCCAGATGTCGGTTCTGCCGGTGAGCGTGTTGCTCTTGTTCAGCAACCGAAGCAGCGGGGCGCGCAGCACTATCGCCCCGGCGATTCCGATCACGATGACGACGATCGAGACCGCCGCAACTGTTCGGCGACCGCGATCCGTTTCCGTGCGACGAATCAGCACGAGCACGATTGCCGCGACGGCGACGATCGTGGCGGCCACGGTGACGGTCGCGGAGCGGGTGAGCGCGATGTCGGCAAGCGCGATGACAATCCAGAATCCGCTCCATCCTCGGTTCATCGACCTCGACGTGAACTCCAGAGCAAAGACGATCACGCCGATCAACGCAACGAAGCCGAGCAGATCGGAGTTGCCCATGATGCCCTGGATCCGGTCTCCCTTGAGGAGGAGGTCACGCGACCAGTACTCGGCGGGGTGAATCGTCTGACCCGAGTAGTTCGTCCACCACGGCGTGAACGGGTGGCGCACGATAACGGACACGACGAGTTCGAACAGGATCGACCCGGCGAGGATGATCCGGAGCGCGTGCCCCAGCAGCCGAAGGAGCTGCGCCAGGCTGAACGAAACGGCGAGGCTCAGCGCGCCGATCGCGGTGACGACAGAGAGGACGGCCGCGGCTGCGGTCCACTGCCGATAGTCCGACCAGGCGATCGACAGTACCGCGAGCGCGAGAAACGCCAGAAGCGGAAACGGGAGGTCGTTTAGTCGCCAGCGTGATCGCGCCCGAATCACGATCACGAGCGCAATAACGAAGATCACGAGGATGATCGCGCCCCAGCCAAACCACGTCAGGGCGTACCGTTCGGTGTCACCCGACAGGACGGTAAAGAACACGAGGACCGCGTAGACCGACAGCCACGCGCGGTTTCTGACCATGAGCACGAGGCTATACGACGACAACGGCGCGTCGCCCCTGTTGGTACTTTGGTGTCGGCAGCATGAGAAGGAGACCGGCGGATGTTTGTAGGCCTGAGCAACACCCCGCGCGAATACGCCTGGGGTTCGCGCACGGTGATCGCCGAGATGCTGGGCGAGCCTGCGTCTGGTGCTCCTGAGGCCGAATACTGGCTCGGCACCCACCCCGGCTCGCCAAGTCGGATCGAGGATTCGGTGCTCACGAACCATGCGCGCACTCTGTCGGAACTCACCACGCTCCCGTTCCTGCTCAAGATTCTCGCCGCGGACTCGCCGCTCTCGCTTCAGGCGCATCCGACAACCGCACAGGCTCGCAAGGGATTCGAACGCGAGAACGCGTTGGGCATCCCTCTCGACGCCCCGAACCGCAACTACCGCGACGCCATGCACAAACCCGAGCTGCTCTACGCGCTCAGTTCCGAGTTTGCGGCGCTGTGTGGTTTCCGTCCGGTGACCCAGACCCGTGCACTACTCGAACAGCTGGGCGACGACCCGCTTGTCGCACAACTGAGAGAACGCCTCGTCGGTGACACGTCTTTGCGGTCGGTCTTCGAGTGGCTCATCTCGCGGTCCAGTGGAGTCGATGAGCTGGTGTCGCGAGTGGTGGAGCTTGCAGCATCCCGTTCTGAGCCCGAGTTCGAGATGGTGGGCGAACTGGCGGCTTCGTACCCGGCAGACCCGGGAATCGTCATCGCCCTGCTCCTGAACCGAGTCGTGCTCCGGCCGGGGCAGGTGCTCTACCTGCCCGCCGGGAACATCCATGCCTACCTGCATGGTGTCGGCATCGAGCTGATGGCGTCGTCAGACAACGTATTGCGCGGTGGATTTACACCCAAACACGTTGATGTCCCGGAACTCCTGGCCGTACTCGACTTCCGACCCGTTCCCGTGCCCCTGCTCGCGCCCGAGTACCCGTCCTCGGGCGTCGTCGTCTTCCGGCCCAGTGTCCCCGACTTCGAACTGGCCGTGGTGCGACCACCGAGTGAACCGGCACGCTTTTCACCATCGGGCGAGTCGATCCTGCTGTGCACCGAGGGCGAGATTCTTGTCGTCGGAGCGACCACCGAACACCGCCTCGAGCGTGGCAAATCGGTCTACGTCAGCGCTGACGAGAATGAGCTCGCCTTCTCAGGCTCGGGCACCGTGTTCGTTGCCACGACAAATCCGGGCAACCCGGGGGCCAGCGCGAACCAACAATAGGGTACTGATTACCCATGCCGCGGGCCCCGACCCTCGCGATAACGTTCTGCTATGCATCGTCGATCTGCACTCGCAGCAGCAATTGCGGGACTCGCTCTGATTTTCGCGCTCGCTGGCTGCGCGCCAGCCGCACCGCTCCACGGCGGAGGTAGTTCCCCGACCGCCAAAGCTCCGCACAGGACGCCGTCGCCGAAGCCAGTACTTCCGGTCTGGACTGGAAACTGCACGCAGTTCTTTACGGACGCCCAGTCGCAGGCGGTGACCGGCCAAGCGACGACACTGCAGCCGGCGGCTTCGTTCATCTACGCATTTGATGCCGTGACGACGCTCGCCGGCGGTCACGACTGTGCTTACTCCGACGCGAACAGCGACAGCGAACACGTGGTGGTGTCGATATTTCCCGCGACCCTTCCCGGTGCGGCAGCTAGCGCACCGACCTGCGCCGGTGCGAACGCCGGCCCCGTGCAGTTCCAGGACATCTGCACGGCGGGCACAGTTGCCCACGGTTACTGGATGACGATGGATTTCTCACCGGGAACGACGCTGACCTATGCCCAGGCATTTGCGGCGGTGAACGCAATGATCGCCACCTTCACTACGGCCACAGCGACCTTCGCTCCACCGGTCGCACCGGCGTCGATCGCCGGCACGTGGGTAAAGACCGAGACGTGTGACACGCTTGCCACACATTCCGGCGCGGCAGCGACGATCGGATATCCGGCGTTCGGCCATGCCGTTGATCCGGTGTACGCCGGCAATGGCCCTGCTTTCAACGCTGCCCAGACCTCTGTGGGAGCGATCGGCTGCCAGTGGGGATCGCAGACTGGTCTTGCGCCCTCGGGCAAGCTCGCGGGTTTTCAGGTGTATCTCGTGCCTGGCGCGGGCAAGCTCAATCCACCCGCTGCCATTCCGACCAACGCGACCGCGGTCACCATTCCGGGCGCAACGTCAGCGTGGGACATCGAGTACAACGGCAATAACGTCGTGAACGTATTCGTCGTCGCAGGGTCGAACTACCTCGAATTCACTCCGGATGGCAACCAGGTGCTGTCGCTTGCAGCTATCGCTCCCGCGATCAGCAAGATTCTCTCCACCATGAATGCGGGTGGTTAGCCAAAGCCCGTTTACCCGGCGAGCCGGGCGCCAAAGGCCCGACGGTAGCTCGTCGGAGTCGTCTGCAGCACCTTGAGGAAGTGGTGACGCAGGACCGCCGCCGTGCCAAAACCGGTCTGCTGGGCGATGGTTTCGAAACCAAGCTCGGTGGTTTCAAGCAACTGTTGTGCCTGCAGGATGCGCTGTCGATTCAGCCAGGCTGCAGGCGTGGTTCCGACGTCATCGCGGAAACGGCGCGCGAACGTGCGCGAGGACATGAGTGCCCTTCGAGCCATGTGCTCGATGCTGAGGTCTTCCGAAAGATTGTCGAGCATCCATTCGGTCACGGGGGCGAGCGAGTCGCTATAGCGCTCCTGGACAGGAGTCGGGATGTATTGCGCCTGGCCGCCGTCGCGTTGCGGTGGGATCACCATGCGCCGGGCAATGACGTTCGCGGCAGCCGCGCCATGTTCGAGGCGCACGAGGTGCAGCGCGGCGTCGATGCCGGCAGCGGTGCCCGCGCTCGTGATGACGCGGCGGTCTTCGACAAACAGAACGTCCGGGTCCACCGTGATACTGGGGTATTGGGCGGCGAGTCGGGTCGTGTGCATCCAGTGGGTGGTGGCCCTGCGGCCATCCAGCACTCCCGCCTCGGCGAGAACAAATGCACCGCTGCACACGCTCAGAATCCAGGCTCCGCGGGCGTGGGCGGCTCTGATGACGTCTAGGAATCGCTCGTCGACTCCGTCCATCGAGTGGGCAGGCACGGCAATGAGGTCGGCGTCTGCTGCCTCGTCCAACTCGGAGGTAATGATCATGTCGAAGCCCAGACTGGTGGGAACAGGCCCGGGATCCGCAGTGGCGATGATGAAATCGAAGCTGGGCCCGCCGGTCGAGCTGCGATCGATGCCGAACACCTCACAGATCACGCCAAACTCGAACGGTGCGACGCCGGGAAGGGCGAGCAGCACGACTTTCTTCAACATTCCTCTGGTCCTCAATTTCACCCGATGGCAGTATTCCGACGAAGGGTCCCATAGTGCCAGCGTTGGCAGAAATGCGCAAGACATCTGATTTCTGCCACAGTCGGTCACCTTCGGGCAAAGATCGTTACCATCTTCGGCGCGTTGCGCGGCAGATTGGGTGATCGAAGGTTTTATCATCTGCGACTTGACTTACAGGGAACTACACCGGTGTAATTATCTCTAACGCGCTTTGAGTGGCGCGGTTCGAACCGTTTCAGGGGAGCCACACAAGATGCAAGATCGCAGTGCAGTACAACAGGCACCGGTCGCTCCCTCGCCTGCGGCTCCACCGCCTGCGATCCCCCGGGAATATGTCCCCACCGCCCCCGAGAACTGGTTCGTCGATCCCATCCGTCTGGGCGTTCCCGGTGTGCGTCAGCCCGACCGAGCCGACCAGCTCGCCGACAATCCCCTCGCCTGGCAGTCCGACTCGCTCTGCGCACAGACCGATCCCGAGGCTTTCTTTCCCGAAAAGGGCGGATCGACGAGGGACGCCAAGAAGATCTGCGGATCCTGTGAGGTTCGGATGCACTGCCTGGAGTATGCGCTCGAAAACGACGAGCGCTTCGGTATTTGGGGCGGATTGTCGGAGCGGGAACGGCGCAAACTTCGGAAGCGCGCTTAGTCTCTAGCTCGTGCAGCCGAGAGTCGTAGCGATCCTCGTTGCCCGAAACGGGGCGGCGTTTCTCGCTCGAACCCTCTCGGCGCTGAACTCCCAGAGTCGACGCCCCGACGCGTTGATCACTGTTGACGCGGGCTCGCGAGACGATACCGCGACCCTGCTTGCGGCCGCCGGACCCACACAGTTTGTAACCGCTCCTGCACGTCTGAGCTTTGGCGGGGGTGTCGCTCACGCGGTGCACGTCGCGCTCCCGCCTCCGATCGAAGACGAGTGGTTGTGGCTTCTTTCAGCGGACAGCGCACCGCAACCTGACGCCCTGGCTCGTCTTCTGGGAGCGGTGGAAATCGCTCCGTCCGTTGCGATCGCCGGGCCAAAGCTCATGCGCTCGGATGCCCCGGACACCATCGCTCGATACGGAGAATCGGTCACGAGGCTGGGCGCATCCGTCTTGCTGGTTGAAAACGAGCTGGATCAGGCGCAATACGACACGCTCAGCGACGTGCTCGGCGTATCCGCCTCGGGCATGCTCGTTCGGCGTTCAGTATGGAGCGCGCTGGGTGGCTTCGACCCCGGACTGCCCTCGGTAGACGCCGCGCTGGACTTTTCGATTCGTGCTCGGCTGGCCGGGCATCGGGTCGTCGGTGTCCCCGCCGCCCGAATCTCGAGCGTCGGCGGTCCCGAGATGTTCGGACGCGCGAGCCTGTCGGCGCGGACTACGGCACTACTACGACGACGAGCCCAGTTGCATCGGCGGATGGTCTACGCGCGCGGACTTGCGCCCCTGTTCCTATGGCTATCGCTCGTGCCACTTGCGATTCTGCGATCGGTTCTCCAGATTCTGCGCAAGCAGCCCGGTCTCATCGGGGGCGAGCTCGCCGCGGCTTTTGGCACGGCATTCTCCGCTTCGATACCGAACGCCCGCATCCGTCTGCGCCGAGGCAGAAAGCTTGGTTGGGCAGCGATCGCACCCCTGCGCATCTCCTCGTCGGTTGCTCGAGAGCGACGAGCGAGCAGGACGATCGATTCCGACGGGCCAAAGCCCGCTGTCCGCGTTCGCGCGAGTTTCGTGTCGGGCGGCGGAGCAGGAGTCGTCGTCTTCACCGCGCTTGTCGGTGTGATCGTCTTCGGTCGACTGCTCGGAGCCAGCGCGGTCTCGGGCGGGGCCCTGCTACCACTCTCGCGAACCGTCGGTGAACTGTGGGCGAACGTCGGGTATGGCTGGCACGCGGTAGGTGGCTCCGTCGGGGCATCCGATCCGTTTGCGGCCGTCCTCGCGGTGATCGGTTCGCTGACGTTCTGGTCTCCGTCGTTGAGTATCGTGCTGCTGTACCTCGTCGCGCTACCCCTGGCCGCGCTCGGCGCATGGTGGTGCGCGGTCCGGATCTCCACCCGCGCCTGGCCACCCGCGATTGCCGCTCTGCTGTGGGCGTTCGCGCCACCTCTTCTTGCGTCGATGGAGGCGGGACAACTTGGCGCCGTACTTGCGCATGTTCTCCTCCCTTGGCTGGTACTAGCGAGTCTTGCCGCCGCGCGCAGCTGGTCGGCGGGAGCCGCAGCGGCGCTCCTGTTCGCCGTCGTAGCGGCTTCGTCGCCCGCGGTCGTTCCGGCTCTCGTTGTGCTTCTTCTGGTGTGGATCGCGATCAACCCCGCGCGCATTGTTCGTCTCGTGGGCATTGTGATTCCCGCGGCGGCACTCTTTGCCCCGTTGATCTACACGCAAGTTCTGCGTGGCACGCCGCTCGCGATTTTCGCCGACCCGGTTTTGCCCGCCCCGCATGGCGTTCCGACTCCCGCGCAGTTGGCGATCGGTTCGGCAGACGGCTCGATCGGTGGATGGACGAACCTGCACGCTCTCCTGGGATCCGCCTTGTCGGGTCCCCTTGTCTACACGATCTTGCTCGTGCCGTTGCTGCTGTTCGCGCTGGCGGCCGCATTCCTGCCGGGCTCGAGTCGCGGCATCCCCGCGCTGGCGACCGCGATGCTTGGTTTCGCAACCGCGGTGGCGGCAACACATCTCGAGCTGACGACCGCGGGAGCCCACTCTGTGTCGGTCTGGCCGGGCAGTGGACTCAGCCTGATGTGGCTGGGGCTCGTTGGTGCGTTGGTGGTCACGTTGGACGCGCTGGGACGTGGGGTGGCGCTTCCTGCTCTCGTTGTTGCGCTTACGGCGGCGATTGCGGTGAGCCCGCTTCTGGTTGCGCCGCTCGCGGGGATCGCGAACATCGGGCCGACGGCGGGATCCGTTTTGCCGGCATATGTGGTTGCCGAGGGAACATCGCGTCCGAACATCGGGACTCTAGTTCTCACGCCTCAGGCTGATGGCGCTCTCGCCGCAACACTCCAGCGGGGTTCCGGAAACAGCCTCGATGACCAGTCGACCCTTGCGGCCACGTCACGGTCCCTTGGCAAATCGGAGAAATCGCTGTTGACCCTCGCTGGCAATTTGGCGTCCCGAAGTGGGCTCGACAGCTCTGCCCTCCTGCGAGCCAATCGGATTGGGTTCGTTCTGCTCGCCGCGGCACCGGACGCGACGGCGGCATCCGTGCACGAGCGAGCGCAGGACGCGCTGAACGGCAATGGCATTCTGACACCGGTCGGCACGACGTCTGTCGGCCTGCTGTGGCGGTACGAGGCGTTGCCGTCGACCGGACTGAGTGGCGGAAACCCGGACGGCGGCTCGACTCGAACCTGGGTCCTTGGCGTACTCGGCGGCATCTTCCTGATCACGGTCCTGCTGGCAATTCCGCTTCGCGGCACCCGACGCCGGGGTTCAGTTGCGACCGCGACCGGTGAGCGCGCAACCCTGGGGGAGGATGACGATGACTGATTCGACCGCGCCGCACGATCCCACGGGGGAGGTGTTCGTGCCTGCCGATGACGAGCCGACGACGGCTCCGGAAGCACCGGAAAAGCGGGGAGCGCTCCGCACCGCCACGGTGGTCAGCGGACGGGTGATTCTCGGGTTTGTCGCGGTCGGCGTTGTCGCCGTTCTCGTTGGAGCTGCCATCCTGCTGCCGTTGCCTGGCATTCGTTCCAGTGCCGTCTCCACCGTGGTCACTCCCGTGCCCACCACACGCCAGCTCGTGTGTCCGGGCGGACTGCTCCGGCTGGGTTCGGCCTCCGGAAAAGGAGCGACCACCGTCTCGGCGATTGGCGCACCCCGCATCACGAGCGGAGCACAACCGGGAACCGTGATCGAGAGCCCGTTTGCGGCGACAGACGCGGGAACCGCGAGCGGCTCCGCCGCACCGCATTTGCTGAGTACTCCCGTGATAGGGGCAGGTGCCACCGCTCCCCTGCTTGCAGGTTCGCAGTCGGAAAGCATTCGCACGGACGAGTTCGCGGGGCTCGCTGCGGCCGAGTGCACGGCAGCGTCGGGGAGCACCTGGCTGTCGGGCGGGGCGACCTCGGTCGGTCGCACCACGCTGCTCCTGCTCGCCAACCCGACTGCCGTGCCCGCTGTAGTCACGGTCCAGGTCTTCGGCGAGACCGGGCAGATCACGGCACCCGGCATGGATGGGATCGCGGTCGGTGCAGGTGCGCAGCGCGTGGTGTCGCTGGCCGGGTTCGCTCCGAACCTGGTGTCACCCGTCGTTCACGTACAGAGCACGGGTGGTCAGGTCGTCGCGACTCTTGAACAAAGCACCGTGCGCGGAATAACTCCCGGCGGCATCGACTTCGTCGGCGCGACCGCGGCGCCGTCGGTCACCACCGTATTGCCGGGTGTCGTCGTAACAGGCACGCTGGCGCTGCAGGCGCTTCAGGGTCAGAGTGGATACGACGACTTGCAAACAGCACTCCGGATTTACCTGCCCGGCAACAAGCCAGCGACGGCATCCGTCACCGTGCTCGCGGAAAACGGAGCCGTCACCGGCAAGCCGATCAAGGCAGATCTGCAGGCGGGCAGCGTCACCGAGCTGCCACTCGACCAGCTCTCGGACGGCAACTACACCGTGATCGTGACGAGCGCCGTGCCGATTCTTGCCAGCGTTCGGGTATCAACGACCACGGGTGCCACTGCGCCTGCTGATTCGTCGACGCCGACGGGCACTACAGGAACGGTTAGTGCCGGGTCGTCGTCGGCCGGAGCAACCGACTTCGCCTGGATCACTCCTGCCACCCTCCTCACCGCGAGCGTTCTCGTACCCATTGCGCCTGACATGGCGGGCACGATCCACCTGGAAAACCCGAGTTCGAGTGCCGAGACCGTGACGCTTCACGCCCTCTCGGGCGCCGACATTACTAAGACAGTCGGCGCGCATCGCGCGGTGTCGATACCGGTAGTCGCCGGCCTCACCTATCGGATCACGGGTTTTCGCGAGCTGTACGCATCGGTCAGTGGTCTGGGTAGTGCACAGGTCACGAGTTACGGAATCAGTTCTCTGGCTCGGGGAGAGGGTCCGATTCGCGTGTTCGGCTGACGCCTCGCCGCGTGGATCAGAGGTGGCGGAAGCGTTCCGGAGCCAGGTCCCACGGGTCTTTGCCGAGGAGTTCGGCTACTGCACGGAACACACAGCTCTCGATCATCATTCGCTTGTGTAGTTCGTCGTATCGGTGCAGCCGCGACATCCGCTCGATCGGCAGGCGGTACAGGATGATTCGTCTCTCGCGCTTGATCACCCGCCAACGGTCCAGCCCGCTTGCTCCGATGGGAGCGGAGGGCAGAACGGCAACCTCGAAGCGGGCATCGGTTAGTTCGTCCGGCCAGAGATCTTTGAGGTACTCGGCAGTTGACGCGACGGTCATGTCGAAAAGGTCGGCGCGAGATCGCAGAAGCGGCAAGTGCGGCCCCGTCACGGCGGCCCGGATGCCTCGTCCGTGACGGTCCCGCCAGCCCGGCCTAGCGGAAACTGGCGAACTGTTACGCCTTGGAGTGGCCATGTGCCAATGCTAGACCGGCGTGCCGCACTCGGGGTGGTGCCCGTCGCGTGCATAAGGTGAGTGCACAATGACCGGTCGACCGTGCAGCAAAGTCGCATGTGGCGACGACGCCGTTTCCACCCTTACCTATGTGTACGCCGATTCGATGGCGGTGCTCGGACCGCTCAGCCAGACGGCCGAACCGCACAGCTACGACCTCTGCGCGCGGCACGCCGAAAGGCTGTCCGCTCCGCGGGGCTGGCAGGTCGTGCGACTGGTGCAGCTGGGCTGAGCCCTCGGCCGGGCGAAGCGATCATGACCGACCGGTAGCATGGACCGGTGTCCGGCGTAGTAGATCCCATAACCGATATCGGCATCGAGCTCTTTGCGTTCGACCTCGACGACACGCTTGCGCCCTCGAAATCCAGACTCGATCCGCGCATGGTGACCCTGCTTGTCGGCCTGCTTTCTCTCGTGGAGGTCTGCGTCATCTCCGGCGGACAGTTTGGTCAGTTCGAGTCGCAGCTCATCGACGCCCTTCCAGCGAGTGCCACACCCCTGTTCGGTCGCCTGCACCTGCTCCCGACCTGCGGCACGCAGTATTACCGATATGAGGATGGCGGCTGGAAGCAGCAGTACGCCGAGAACCTCACAGATGAGCAAAAGCGGCTCACCCTTTCCGTTCTCGAGAAGGCCGCTCGCGAGCTTGGGCTGTGGGAGTCGAAGACCTGGGGCCCCATCCTCGAGGATCGTGGGTCTCAGATCACGTTCTCGGCCCTCGGGCAGGACGCGCCGGTCGACGCGAAACAAGCCTGGGACCGGACAGGCACGAAGAAGGAAGCACTTCGCGCGGCTGCTGCCCCCCTACTCCCCGAACTCGAGGTGCGGTCCGGCGGCTCAACCTCGATCGATGTGACCCGGAAGGGAATCGACAAGGCCTACGGGATTCGAAAACTCGCCGACCTGACCGGCATTCCGATCGCTCGAATGGTATTCGTTGGCGACCGCCTAGATCCGGGGGGAAACGATTACCCGGTGAAGTCGACAGGCATCCGCACGCACGCGGTCACCGATTGGCTGGAGACGGGCGACTTCGTCGCGTCCTTCGTTGCTTACCGCGGGGCTGTCGAGGCGTCGGCTTCCCGCTAGCGTCCGCGCTCGCCCTCGGGATCGGCTCGCACTGAGTCCTCTCGGGTGGGACTCCCACCGTGCACCTGCAAGAATGGACGCATGACTGCCACGACCTCCCTTCCCTATCGCGTTGCCAACATCGGGCTCGCTGAAGCCGGACGCCACCAGCTTCGCTTGGCCGAGCAGGAGATGCCCGGACTGATGGCCCTGCGCGACGAGTTCGGTGCTTCGCAACCCCTCGCGGGCGCTCGCATTGCCGGTTCGCTGCACATGACCGTGCAGACGGCAGTGCTCATCGAGACGCTGGTCGCGCTCGGAGCGCAGGTGCGCTGGGCGAGCTGCAACATCTTTTCGACTCAGGACGAAGCCGCTGCGGCGGTTGCCGTTGGTCCGACCGGAACGCCGGATGCCCCCGCCGGTGTGCCGGTGTTCGCCTGGAAGGGTGAGACCCTCGAGGAGTACTGGTGGTGCACCGAGC
>JADGOT010000351.1 GCA_017882805.1 Glaciihabitans sp.
CCGACACCATCTGACGACACGATTCTCAGTTCGGTCGGTGCGTTGAGAAGGTAGGGAACCGTGAATTCGAGGGCGAACGAGCCGGTCGTGTGGTGAATCGTCACCGTTTCCCGGTAGCGCGGGTAGTGCGCAAGGTAATGCCAGTGCATGTTGATTCTCGCTTGTTCAGAGACTGTGCCACTTATCTCGATCGAACCCGGATCGTCACCGTCTGCCCAGATACGCACATCATCGATGCCGGTAATCGACCCCAAGAGGTACCTGATCAGCGATATGTCGTGGATCAGGCTGCTCAAGATGACATTGGTGTAGAGATTTCGGAGCGCCTGGGGTGCACCTTCACCTAATGCGGTCGTCGTGACCGCGTCGTCGGCTTCCTTCAGCCGCTCAATGATCGCTGGGTCGATGTCGCTGATCGGTGTTCGCAGGTTCGCGTACGCAAGTTGAGATGAACCGCTGGGGTGCAGAACCTCGACATTGACATAACGAATCTCGCTGGGTTTCGGGAGTATGCGCTTGAGGCGCGACACCGCTGGATCATATTCCTTCATATAGGCGAGGAAGAGAAGCGGATCCCCTGCCTTCCGCTCGGCATCGCTCAGCGCGTCGATCTCGCTAAGCGAGAAAGCGAGCGGCTTCTCACAGAACACGGCTACGCCGCGTCGAATGCATTCCAGCGCGGGCGTCCCATGGGAACCCGAAGTTAAAAGTAGTACGCCGTCGAGTGTCTCGGCATCCAGCATGTCCGCAAGGGTCTGATAACGATGCTCCGGCGTTACTCCAAACTGCTCACCGATGTGCGCGGATTGCGAAGCGGACAGATCGGCGACGGAAACGAGTTCAAAGAGGTCCCATCGCCGCTGGATCAGGGGCAGGTGTACTGACTGGGCGACAGCACCAAGGCCAGCGACTCCGATTTTGACTCTCATTCTTACAGCCACTTCCTCAGAGCTTCGCGATTAGTGCGGTGGTCGGCCTCGATTTGCCTTGGATCGTCGCCTACGGCCGGAATTGTGTCCTGTTCGATCACGAGCCAGCCCTGATAGCCGCTCTCGGCCACGAGCGTCATGAAGGTGCTAACGTCCAGATCGCCCGCCCCAAGCGGCACGAATGCCTTTCCTGTCCATACCGCTCGCATATCGCTCTTGCGCTCTATCACTGCGCGCAGCACGTCCACGCGCGCGTCCTTCAGGTGCAGATGATTCACACGCCTGCCCCAGCGGCGCCACCCAGCAACAGGTTCGCCTCCGCCAAGAATCAAGTGGCCAGTGTCGAGCGTGAGACCAATGTCGGTGCGAGCAAGCAACTCGTCGATCTCCTCGGGCGTCTCAACGTATGTGCACGCGTGGTGGTGAAAGGTTGGCTCGAATCCGCGCGCCCGAACTCGATCTGCGGCGGTCATCACGTTCTCGGCGAAGGCTTCCCAACGGGATGCGGTCAACGCATACCTAGGCCCGCCACCTGGGTTCGCGCGCCGTTCGGGTGACCCACTGCAGGCCAGCGTGGGCAGCGGCAGGAACTCTGGAGAAGCCTCGGCCGCTTCCGAGAACACATCGAGGGCCGTATCTAAGCTTCCCAGAGCTTCAGAGAATGCAACATTGTCCGAGAATGGGAGGTCGATCCAGCCCCCCGCAAGTTCTAGACCATGTCTGTCCAAGCGGTCACGCAACTTCTGGCCCCGACCGAGGAATCCGATGGGCCCCATATCGACACCCACGTAGTCCTGACGATGGAGCACGTCACATAGCTCGTCTGGCAGAACGAGATCGACTCCATCCTCGGGTGCCAGTTCGAAGACACCGAAGCTGACGGGGGCTCCTGCAACTTTGATCACAGGTTCTCTCCTTTGTTCTCTCGACTCTCATCGATTTGGTCGGTGCCGTGGAGCTGGTTCACAGGGCGGCGCGGCACCGCCAGGGCGGCGCGCCGGCGTTCTTGATTCGTGTGGCCCGGTGCGATCAATGACGCGGTCCGTGACTGTGTGACGCCACCTCCTGCGGGGACGTTTGGCGATGCCCGGGATGGCCACGCTTCTCCGGGAGCGCGCAGGGCCAATAGTGTCATTCAAGTCCAGTGCATGGCCACCTGTCAACCTTATGTTCTGACAAACGAACAAAGTAGAACGCTAATGGTCGATGGCGCGTCGCGGTTACAGCGGGCTCGCGATACCTCCCGAGCTGTCAGGCCCACTGAAATGTAGTGAGGGCTTGTCAAGGGGGCAGGTCAACGCGGCGCCGGGATGGCTTCTCGGGCGTCGCTTCGTCGGGCCGGATCAGGTTGACGAGTTGGCGTGCGTGTCGGTCCGCGACGGCGTGGGTCAGACTGATATTCGCGGGTTGGTTACCGCTGGACAGGCTGTTCGGCAGGAGCGCTTCTACTGCTCACAGGAGAACGAGCGTGGCATCAACGTGGCTGACAGGCGGTGCGAGCGCTCCCGCGCAGGCTGGCGACAGTTGCTACTTGGCGAAGAGGGTAGTCGAGAAACTGTATTGCGAGGCCCGGTAGACATGGACGCCGTGCTCGATGGCATGGCCGGCGGCATCGTAGGCCGTGCGCTCCATCGTCAGCAGGGCCGCCTTTGGCTTCTCTTTCAGGATGCGGGCTTCGGCCGCCGTTGCCATGCGTGCGCCGATTTGCTGTTGCGCCATATGGACCTCGATCCCGCGCCCGCGCAGTGCCGCGTAGAGACCCATCTTGTTGAGCTCGTCGTACGAGGGGGCGATCTCGAGCGGCAGCTGGTTGGTCATCAACGCTAAGGGCTCTCCGTCGGCGTAGCGCAACCGCCGGATGGTGACCACTTCGGAGGCGGGAGTGATCTCAAGCACCTCCGTGATCTCGGGCGTCCCGAGTCCGACGCTGTACTCCAGGACCGTCGTAGTGGGTGTGCGACCGCTGCCGACGAGATCGTCAAAAAGGCTCGTCAGGTCCATCTTTCGGCGTACCCGAGCTGGCGCGACCTGAGTTCCCACCCCCCGCTTGCGCACGAGCATGCCGAGATCCACCAGTTCCTTCAAGGCACGCCGCGCCGTCGGGCGGGAGACTCGGAGCCGTTCGGCCAGCGCTATCTCGTTCTCCAGCCGCTCTCCCGGCACGAGCGCTCCCGTCTCGATGCTCTTCTCGATCGACTTTGCCATCTGGTAGTAAAGCGGCACGGGGCTGTCGCGATCCAGGTAGATGCCCATCATTCTTGCTTGGTCGCTGGACATGTTTCAAAGGCTATCTGTTTGACAGGACACATGGGAGTGTTCGAGACATGTTTGTGCATACATTATGACTAATTTCGGGTTCTCCTGGCTTGAGTGCGTGTCATCAAGGTGATCGATGGCGACGTGAGGGCGGATATTGATTGGTCCTCGGGTGAGGATGGCTAGGGCGAGTGCGAGGTCGGCGGACTGTGAACCGTAGGCCTGGTGGGTGATCCGTCGCACGTGGCTGTTCAGTTGCTCAGCTCGTGTGCGTTGTTCGCGCTCGCCAGGGGGACACCCCCATAGCGGTCATCCACTGACCCAGCAGGGCTGCGGACAATCGTTCGCTACCGCCGATCGAAGGCCGACATCCCAGCCGGTCACCCGCACGCACTGCGGTACACACAGTGGGACCGCACTGGCCGAGGCGGGGGGGCCTGGTGGTGATGCAGGCACAACTGGGGCACGCCCACGTCGACGCCACGGCTCAATACAGCAAGCCGACAGGAGGGCCAAGGCGTAGGCCCTGGCCAGAACGACACTGACAGGAACCCGCCCAGGGCGGTACCAACCCGAGGGAGACACGCATTCTTGCCTTCCCCAAGGCACTCTAATTATGCCGGTTCCACCAGCGCGAAAGCGTTGCTACAAAGCACTTCCGCGACGACATCGGCATAAGCCGGAGGTCGGAACAAGACGGATCGACATAGACGACCACTTGCGGGGGCGTCCTCGCGGACGCTCTTGTTGAACGGGGTACCCGTGTCCGTTCTCACTGCGGCGATCGGACTGGCACGTTCGTCGTCGAGTTCGGGATCGTGTCCAGGGTGACAGTGTCCTCACGTGGTGCTCGCTACAGGATCTTCTTGCCGGCGTGGTCCTGGAATAGGGTCAGGTAGTTATGGTGACGTCGCCAGTTGACCTCGACGAGCTTGATGTCCGCGATCGCCTTCCAGCTGGTCGGCTTGAGGCAGTCAGTGACTGCCCGCTCACAGATGCGCGCGACGGTGTCCCAGCCCACCCGTGACAGGCGGGCGATCGTGGTCTTGTTGGTCTTGGTCGCCAAGAACGCCGCCACGTTCTCGCAGTCGCGAGTGAACCTCAGGGTCCCAGACGGTCATGGGTGACGTTGCCAAATCTGCTGGCTCCGTCTTGATGTTGTCGGAGGGAACGGTCGATTTGGCTGACGTTGCGCCCATCCCCGCGGCCCAGCCGGCCGGCAGCGCCAGGTCGCGAGGCGACATACCCCGGAAGAGTGGTCGGTGCTCATGTCGACCTTTCCATCACATGGTTGTGTGAGTCCGTTATCTTCTGGGAAGATCCGACAGCCTGGCGATCGTGGCATCAGCGCGGCGCAGCGCCCTGGCAGGCTCCGCCGGGAGAACGTCTGGCAGGAATGCGTAGGGCTTCAGCAGCTGGCTCGCCAGTGGATCGCCCGCCGCGCATCTGTCGTTCAGAGTCGACCACCAGTCGGCGACGTCCCCCCACCCGGGCGCAGACAGAGCGCCTCCAAACTGTTGCACTGAGAGGGAAGCGCACAGAGCGGCGAAACGCAGACGATGTTCGAGCGGCCAGCCCGCGAGGGTACCCAGAACAAGCGAAGCACCGAATACGTCACCCGCACCGGTGGGGTCGATTGCATTCACCGGCAGGCTGGGAACCTCAACGCGCTCCCCGCTGGTGCCGTCGATGGCCAAGGCCCCACGTGAGCCGCAGGTCACCACTGCCATCGGAACCAGCTCCGCGAGCGCCGAGAGCGCGGACTCGGGAGTCGTCGTCCGTGTATACCCTTGTGCCTCGTCCTGGTTCGGCATGAAGCAGTGACAACCTTCGAGTCGATCGAGGATCCGCGGGTCCCACGTGCCGCTGGGGTCCCAGCCGATGTCCGCGAACACCAAGCTACCGGCCCGCTGTGCAGGCAACCACCACGGCTCGTCGTCGAGTTCGACGACTACGGCCCGGGTGGACGGTGGAGTCCCGACCAACTCGCTGGCACTCATGGGCATCGGATGCCCGTGGGTGACCATAGCGCGGTCGCCGTCGTACGCCATCGAGACGGTTACTGGAGTGTGCCAGTTCGCGAAGGTCCGCGACAGGCTCAGATCGACGCCCTCCTGGTCGGCGAGCACGCGCCGACACCACTCCGCATAGCCGTCGTCTCCGAATCTGGCCGCAAGGCTCGTGCGGAGGCCGAGCCGTGCCGTTGCAACGGCCAGATTGGCGATTCCTCCGGGCGAAGAGCCCATGCCTCCGGTCCAGACCTCGGTGCCGGGCGATGGCGGCCGAGGCAGATCGGTGAACACGATGTCCAAGAACACCATGCCCGAGACCAAGACATCGAATTCCCATCTATTTGCCATATCCGCAGTACTCAACCGACTCTCCTGTGCTCGCTCGTGCGAGGCGGCCGCGAACGCGGTGGCCCAGGTAACGACACCGGGCCAGGCGACGTGGCTCGCATGCTCGTATGTCAAGGTGACGCATCATGCGCGAAACTGCGCATAACGCCGAACTGCAATGAAGAATCGCATAGAAATGGCACGCTTGTAAAGGTGCAACTTGAGATACATGCATGCTTGATTCTGACTCAAATCGAGTGATAATGTCTCTTTGTGCTTAGTTCAAGACGACAGGATGCGATCCTCCAGCAGTTGCGTGTCGACGGCGAGGTCTCGGTGCAGATCCTCGCCAC
>JADGOT010000352.1 GCA_017882805.1 Glaciihabitans sp.
CCGCTGTCTGGGATGAGATGGCAGGCAAGAAAGACACCCGTATCTACGTCGTGTCACCGTTCGACAGCGTGCATCAGCGCGATCAATGGCCCGCGATGATGGATTGGCTTATAGAACAGCACCTTCGGTTCAAGCGAGCGATTCAAGCAGTTGGTGGGGTGTGATATCGCGTAAGCGATCGAGCTCTAGCCGACATTTCTGACCTTCACTGGTCCGTCCCATCGCCGGTCAAGCCAAAAGGCGATAGGCCGTCTCGCAAACGATGGGTGTTGAGATGTCATGAGCCAGGCTGGCCGCGCTTGGTGACACCCACCACCCCGTCAGGACCTTCGCGAGTTGTCGATTGGCCTCTCAGCAGTCGGCCCGCCACCCCCAAAAGGGATGACGGGCAGACTCTCGTCGGGAAGAGTGCTTGGCAGAGTCGACCTACCCTGTCGCAACCTGCTTCTTGCCGAATACGCGCTCCATCAGCGCCGTGTCTGCGTACGCCTGTACCCGTACCGTCTTGCCGTCGCGGAGGGTGAAGACCTGCGCGACACCGCTTGTTTCGTTGTCGGCAGTCGTTTCGCCGAGCATGACGACTGTGTCGCCGTCGGCGAGGAAGCGGTGGGGCGTGGCCGTCGTCGACTTCTCGGCCAACCGGCTGATGAACTGGCCGAGTTCACCCTTGCCGTGATGGGTACCGCTGATCGCGCTGTCGCCCGGTTGGACCCACTCGATGTTGTCGTCGAACAGGTTCATCACCGTTTCGATGTCACCGGCGGAGAAGGCTTCGTAGCCCTTCTTGACGAGCTCGATGTTCTGTTCTTGCTCTGACATTTGTCAGTTCCTTTCGTGCGCCATCCCAATGGTTAGGCTGCGACGGGCGGGCCGGTCGGGGAGCGCCAGGTCTGCGCTCGGATCAGTCATCCCATTCACCGCCACGTCGAATGTAAGCCGTGGGCACTGGCAGGAATGGAGTAGTCGACTACTTGCATCGAGAAAATTGCCGTCCGTCAGCGACGATGTCGCGAACAGCTAGCGCCGGCAGAGCGCCTCCGCGCCGCTCGCCGCTTCGCCATGAGATCGACAATCGCGGAACGGCCAGAAGTGGGCACCATCGTTGGCGGCCGGCCCGGCACTCTGGGCGAAGTAACGGACGGCAAGACGATCTCTCAGACCCTCGGCGTCCTGCCACGTTACTCGACCGGACCTGAGCGATGGGCATGTCGTGTGATCCAACTGGGCGGTCGTCAACAGGCGATGTCTTGGTCGATTCGGTGCGGATCGGACTGGACCAGTAGCGTCGGTCCGCCGGTGAATTGATGACCCGTGCACGCTTGTCTGCCCGGGGCGCCGGCGGCATCAGCGGAGCCGATCCAGCTGGGCCAGCTGTTCTGCCAGTCGCCGGTGACTGTCTGCCACCCCGACGTCGTGCTGTAGACGCCGACGGTGGTTGCACCGCGGACGGTCAGGGCGTCGCGTTCGCCTTGCAGGCTGTTGCGGTTCTGGATCGCGTCGTCGTTCCAGGTGTTATCCAACTCGACGTCGAGCCACCACATGCCGCTGGACACCCCGGCTGCGGTCGCCGCGTCGTAGGCGGCCAGGCCTGCGTTGTACCCGTAGTTGTAGGCCAGGCAGTCGGCATCCTCGGACAGGCATGCTTTGGGGCTGGACGGGTCCAGATTGGTGGAGTGATCGTTCCAGCCGCTGTTGGCATACAGGCTCAGCGTCGTCGGGAATTGAGCCGCCTGGGCGGCAAGGCACGGATTCGTGGCGGAGTAGGCCGTACCTTCGGTCACGCCGATGATCCCGAACGTCGCACTGGCCGGAATCTGCACCGCACAGTTTGGCCAGCTCACGTCGACTCCGGTTCTCCCGGGCGGGTAAAGCGTGGCTGCGCTGGCAATCCCCACAGCAGATGGCAGGAGGCAACACATGGCGGCTGCCGCCCAGGCGTGTCGCTTAACCATGGCGCATGTCTTGCCCACTAGGTCCGGTTGCAAACGTTTTGAGGCGATGCACAGCCAACCAACAGCACCCATCAATGTTCTCGGAATCGTTAGAGCGGCTCACCGCATCTCAGGCATCGGGCGCTTTATCGAATCCAGTGCGCTCAGCTTCTTGTGCCAGTGCCGCCGCTAGCTGCGAATAGCTCTTTTGCATCGACTGATTCAGGTTTCGCCGGAGACCCGGGATTCGAGGCGTGCATGACGTTGTCCAAACGATGAGTGACCCATTCGGTCGGTCTTCGATACGGATATCGCCTCGGTAGTCCTTGAAGAATGGCACGTACCACGGAAACGTTGCGGCGTAAGCCTGATGGTGTGGTCTCGTTGCATCCACGATCCGATCGCGGGTCACGCCCAGTACGAGGCGCATCCTTCTGATGCCACCTACTCCCGTGTCGGGCGCTCCCCGCACTTGCCATGACGCAGTAGATACCCCTGGCATGAATTGCGACCATCGGTCGAGGTCCATGAGGACGTCGTACACCGAAGCAGGTGTCGCCGTCGACGGTTGCTCAACCCTGATTGTCACCGAGCTCGGCATGACGCGGGAACCTACTATGGGTACCTGCGCGCAGCGCCACTTTGCGAAACTGGGTTCGGCTACCGGTACCCTCGCCGCAGGTCAGAGCGATGTTCGCTAGATAGTCGTTCGTCATGCAGCAGTCAGCAGCTTCGGAATACGGCTGCGTGGGCTTGCGGGTGGGTCAGCTCACCACGGCGAACAGCCGCCATTCGCCGGGTACGCCCTTGAGCTCGTGAGCGCCGCGGTCCTCGAATTCGAGTCCCGATCCGATCACCAAGTCGCGCAGCGTGCTGGACACCAGCACCTCGTTCGCCGCTGCGAGTGCGCTCACCCGGGCCCCGATGTGCACGGCAATCCCGCCGATGTCAGTGCACCGCGACCGTCCCCCTGTCGTCCACGCCACTATCGTGTCACCGCTGGTCAGACAAACGTATGTCATATTGACTCGGCGATCCCGACGGGAGGTGGTCGAGGCCCTACTTCCGTCCTCATCCCAGTTCACGGCCACTTTCTGCTCGACTGCACCCGCGGGGGTTCGCCCGGCATATTCGGGGTGCCGACCCGCTGCTGGCCATGCACCTGCGATTATGCAGGTCATGCCCCTCTGCCATGCACAAAGTTATCGGGCGAGAACTCGCCCGTAAACGAGGGACGACATTAGTCGCCGGACTGCTCATGTCGCCGTCGTGCATCTATTCGTGAAACTTTCATAACGACACGGGATTCCCACCCATGAGCGGTGCTCGATCCACCGATCGTTATTGGAAACACCATTCAACGTGACATGTGGCGTTGCGGCATTGCTACACCATTTCTTCGGGCCCCACGCTACGTGAGGTGTCGCGTCACTCATCGGTTCAGCATCGCTGGAAACGGGAGGACCACATGCGCCAACCAACAGCCGCACTCGCTGCGGTTATCTGCGTTCTGATCGCCGGGTGCGCCAGCACGAAGGTCAACGCCGAGTCGACGACGAGCACTCGGAAGATGATTCCGCGTCCTCTCGTCGAGCGTGAGCTGTCCGGGTTACTGGTTAGCCCCGAACAGGTGAACGTCGCTATGGGGGCGACCGGAATGACGGTCACGACTACCCAGACCGCGATGTCCGACAACAGCGCCACCATGACCCCTCCGGAGTGCCTGGCCATCGACGGCGCGGCGGAGGCCACGGTCTATGCGAACAGCGGGTTCAAGGCCGAGCGCGATGAGAGCCTCAACGACGGCGATCACTTCACGCACTATCTCAAGCAGGCGGTGGTGTTATTTCCGACCCCGGATGCAGCCGGTGCCTTCTTCGATGCCTCCACAGTGCAGTGGCCGACCTGCCGCCAGTACACGCACACGCAGAGCGAGTCGCAGTGGTCCGTCGGGACGATCTCCACGGCGAACGGCACACTGAGTACCACCGCAACTCAACAGAATGCCGGTGCCGATGGTTGGGGCTGTGGGCGCGCGCCCGCGCTCCGAAACAATGTCATCATCGACATCAACACGTGCAGCGCGAACCCCGCTGACTCCGCTTCAAGGATCGCGGATCAGATCGCTGGGAATGTGACGGCGCGGTGGTAAAACGCCATTCGGCCCTCGACCAACTGTGATGTAGTGGCACCTGGACAGCATCACGCGGTTTAGGAGTGGACAGTGTTCGGACATGCGAGGGGCAACAAGGGCGAGACTGACCCGCACCTGGCGGTGAACATGCGCGTCCGCGTCTACCCGGGCACGGACGCTGAGAGCCCAGGGGTGATCGTTGAGGACTACGGCGAAATGGACGCCCAGCCCGTCGATCTCGGTGGCAAGCATTTCGCTGATCCGGCGCGACGGTGGGCGGTGGTGCTGGACTCCGGAAACCTGGTGTTCGCCGACACCGACGACCTCGTCCCCGAGTGATCCATGGCGGCCTCGGTTTAGCCGTTGCGTGGCTCGCGTGGGTGGCCGTTTCCCACCGACCCCGTAGATGTCTGAGTTACTTTTCTGCTGCCCTTAGGTGGCTGATCTACCGGGAGCGGGTCGCGCTGGCCGTCACCGTGACCCCCGTCGGTGAATCCCAAGCCCCGCTCGGAAAGACAGCATGACAGATCGGTGTTCCTACTACTGCTTCGTCGCCAATGTGAGGTAGCTGACGACCTTGGCCTTCTCTAGCAGTGGTAACCACCTGACGCGGTCATGGGCTGCGTCGACCTTGTTCCGCTGGCGATAGCCGCTCTCGATCCAGTCCAGGGTTAGTGTCAAGAACATGATCGAACTGCAGCCGGTATCCGACCAGGCTGCAGGCTGGGTCGCTCAGCACCGCGATCACGGGCACAATCCCCATCCAGCTCCGGACTCGGAGAACCCGGAGCGCTGGGACTGCGACTGCGGGTACATCTGGCGCATCCTGACCCTCAGGCAGATCAGCCAGAAGTACTCCCACCTCAACATCCCAAGAAACTCGTCATCGCAGCAGATCTGAGACGAGGTGAACAACGTGGAACTGCGCTACGCGCACCTCGGTCATCGTCATACCCCGATGCGGGAAGCTCAGCGAGCCGAGACGGCTCGGTACGTCGCCGAAATCCAGGCCGAGCAGGAGCGCATCAATCTGCTTCGCCAAGCCGCCCTAGAAAGCTCGTCACTGCCGCCGACCTGAGGACCGATGCCGTCCCGGTGATCGCCGAGCCAGTTCCCGAGCACGACTGACCCAGCACACCCGGGTGACGTCCCCGAACGACCCGTTAGCTGAGCAGCCTGTGGCGCGCTGACCTGCGTCAAGCAGAATCTTTCCGGCCTGAACCACCTGCAACAACACCTCCAGCAACCCCAAAAAATGGCTCTAGCAGGGCTTTCAGCGTGCTCGGAAAATTATACTGGAGGGGAGAGCTACAGAGGAGGTGAACGCATGGCATGTGAACAGTGCCTGCACGATGACGAGGAGATCCTGGCCATTCGCAGGCGGCATCACGAGAACGCCGAACAATCAGGCCAGCGCAGTTACTACCACGAAGAAGATCTGCCGTCCCACGACTGCGACCGCGGCGAATGCCAAAACGCCGAGTGAGGTGAGCGCAGCCGCGGAGGCAGTCTGAGTCTAGGCTCCCTCATGGCGTCATCGCCCGCACCCGAAGTGGTAGGCCTGCTCGTCTACCAGCGGGTTGGACCGCCCCCATCCACATCGTTCTGGTCGTCGACAAGTTCACCTGCGCAAGCTTCATGACCTTCGTGGACGGCGAAGGCGGCGATGATGAACCCAGCAGCTGGATCGAGCCAAGCGGCTCCGGTGAGATGGAACAAGCCCACGCCGAGCAGGGTGGAAATGCTGAGCAGTACACAGATTTTGGTCTGGGCGGCGTCGGCCAGGATGAGGTTGTCCTGAAGGGTCATGCCGACACGCTTCTTCGCCGCTGCCAAAACGGGCATCACGATGAGTGATGCCACAAGCAGGATGAGCGCGACAGGAGAGGATTGTGGCCTCTCGCCGGTAGCGATGCCGCGGATGCCCTCGACGGTGACGTAGGCGGCGAGGATGAAGAACGAGATAGCGACGAATCTGAGGTGTCAGACGTTCTTTTCGTTCATCGGC
>JADGOT010000353.1 GCA_017882805.1 Glaciihabitans sp.
GCCATGGATACCAGCAACCGCCACGACGGCGCCAGTAACCCCCTCCCCGCTCGGCGCGCTTGCGCGTCGGCGATGTTCGTGTCAGCTTCGGTTGAGTCGACGCCTCGGGAGGGATCATGAGCGGTGAACTGCTGGGACAGAGCGTGGTTTGCATCGGCGGTAGTGCAGGCATCGGTCTCGAAACCGCCCGGCGTCCCTACTGGGCGATCGACTCGACAAGCGGCTCAGCGAGTTGATGGCGACATTGCCGATCGGGCGCGTCGTGCGACCAGAAGACGTCGCCGCGCTCGCGGTCCACCTCATGGTGAACACCGCACTGACCGGGGCAACCTACGACATCGACGGCAGCCAGCAATTCGTCTGACTGCGAAGGAACCCGTTAACACTTCATCGTCGTTTTGGTCACGACTCAGGTTCCAGCATCGCGAGACCCGTGAAACCGGTGTTGGATCGGGCAAGCGGCGTGCACGGTCGGCCGCCGGAGGGTGCGATATGCAGATGCTGCTGGTGGTCGCGGTCGCCGCGATCGCAGGAACAACAGGGTTCCTCGCCGCCGGTGTCCTGCAGGGGCAGAAGCGGCGGGCACGCAGGTTCTTTGTTCTGGGCTTCGTCTGTGGCGTGACGGCGGGTGCGGTCCTGAAGTTCCGGCGGCGTGGCTTGCGCGCATTCGGTGCGCTCTATTCGGGAGACAAATCGCTCACGTGGATCGGCACCCGCTACCACGTCGCCCACGCTGTCGTCGCCGACACAATTGGGCGCCGAAGTGTCCAGTTGAGACCGCGACCAAGCTCCCGATGGCCGCAGATCCGGCCAACGCTTTACCGCGGATTTCCGCGCCGCGCCTCGATATCAGGGATTCCCTTGTGTGTCACGGACAAGTCCCCGGGAGACGTCTGGCGGCGCAGCCGTGTACACCGGTAGGCCCTGGAAGGCAGAAGGCACCCACCGCTACGTGGTGCGGTACATATCCAAGAGTCGAAATCGCGTAGCGTCGAGCCGCTGACCGAGGGACGAAGCCACCCGCTTCACCAAGTCGTAGCCCATCTCGTGGTCCTCTTCGCATTTCCCACGAAGGCACTTTCCATCCAGCGCGATCGCTCGGGTCATCTCCACCGCACGCGCGTCGAACCCCCAGCGATAAGGGGGTATCAACCACGACCATCCGAGCATCTCGCCGCCTCCCAGCGTCTCCATTGTCACGCTGCCGCGACCGGGGAAATACACTTCGAGCGCGACCTTCCCTTCGCGAATGAGATAAAAGGTGTTGGCCTCTTTGCCTTCCTGACAGAGCAACTCACCGGCGTTGAAGCGGACGTTCGACGCACATCCAACCGCCAGTTGAAAATAGCGCGGCTCCCACCCGCGAAAGAATGGATGCTCAGCGAGAATGCCTTCAAGCGTCCTCATGGCGGTTTCCTTCCCCCGGGTCGCTCCCCTTCTCTCACATCGCTCACCTTCCTCCGTGATGGCATCGCCGTCCAGACAATGACGACGTCTGTCGAGCCCTTGGCCCGCGCAGGGCACTGCGGCAGGCGTTCCGGGGTCAAAAGACCCTGGTCCGCTGGCCCGGCAACAGCGAAACGTATTGGCCAGCCCGTGCAAAAGGAGCGCATAGATCATGCATCGAGAAGATCTTGCGAGACGCCCCCGATGAAGCTGCCGGTAACTATCGACCCCCGTTTTCACGACGCGGTGCTGTTCAATCTCAACGGCGTAGTCACGAATACGGCGTCGATCCACGCGGCGGCATGGACCAAGCTCTTCAACGACTTCCTGACCCAACGACCTATTGAGGCCGGGGGGGACGACTCACCCTTCACCGCCGAGGACTATCGGCGCTTCGTCGACGGCAAGCCTCGGTATGACGGCGTCGCCGACTTCCTCACCTCGCGCGGCATTTCGCTGGAGCGCGGTCAGCCTTCAGATACCGGCGACGACACGGTGGACGGGCTCGGGAATCGCAAGCAGCAACTGTTTGTCGACCTGTTGTCCGGTGGCGTGCCGGTGTTCGAGTCGACGGTCTCCCTGGTGCGGAAGCTGCAGGAAAACGGCGTCGCAACGGCCCTCTTCTCGTCCAGCCGCAATAGCGATCTTGTTCTGAAAGCTGCGGGAATCGATGACCTGTTCGCCGTCCGCGTCGACGATGTCGTTGCCGAGGAGCTCGGTCTTGCCGGCAAGCCCGACCCGGCGGTCCTTCTCGAAGCCGCACGCCGACTCGGTGTGCGTCCGGACCGTACTGTCATCATCGAGGACGCCGAGGTCGGCGTCACCGCCGGACTCAACGGAGGCTTCGCTCTGGTGATCGGCGTCGATCGGACAGGACATGCCGCCGAACTGTTGCGGCGCGGCGCCGACATCGTGGTCACCGACCTCGCCGACGTCCGGGTGCGCACTGGAGACAAGCGCCTCTCGGAGCTCCCCAATGCACTGGATTCCTATGGCCAATTGGTCGGAATCACGGGCGCACGCGATCCGTTGCTGGTTCTCGACTACGACGGAACGTTGTCACCCATCGTCTCTGATCCCGCGGCGGCCACGCTGGTCGAGGGAGCCGCCGCAGCACTGAGACGCCTGTCGGCCGCGTCCCCCGTTGCCATCTTGAGCGGCCGCGACCTTGCCGATATCCGCAGCCGGGTAGGTATACCCGGGATCTGGTACGCGGGCAGCCACGGTTTCGAGCTGACCGGACCCGACGGCAGCTATCACCAGCATGAGGAGGCCGCCGCAGCCGTGCCCGTCCTCGAGCGCGCCGCCGGCGAATTGCGTGACAACCTGGGGAGGATTCCAGGAGTGCGGGTGGAACACAAGCGCTTCGGCGTTTCGGTTCACTACCGCGAGGTCGCACCGCAGCAGGTCGACGAGATCGTCGCCGCCACGCATCGGCTCGCCCAGCGCGACGGCCTACGCGTGACGAACGGTCGAAAGGTAGTCGAGCTGCGGCCCGACGTCGACTGGGACAGCGGGACCACGCTGGCCTGGATTCGTGCTCGGGTGGATCCGTCGGCTTCGCTGCTGCCGATGTACATCGGCGACGACCTCACCGATGAGGACGCTTTTGATGCGATCCGATTCGGCAGCGTCGGGATCGTCGTCCGCCACGGCGAGGATGGCGACCGCAAGTCGGCTGCCCGGTTCACCCTCGAGAGCCCGGATCAAGTGGGGGAACTTCTCGCGCGCGGGTCGCTGTGGCTCGCCTACAAGCACGAGATGGCCACCAAGGCTTGGGATTACACCTTCAAGGGGTACGACCCGCAGAGCGAGAAGCTTCGTGAGGCGCTGTGCACTGTGGGAAATGGCTACTTCGCGACGCGGGGGGCCGCGCCGGAGTCGAGGGCGGGCCAGGTGCACTACCCGGGTACCTACGCGGCCGGGGTCTACAACCGTCTCGTCGATGAGGTATCCGGCACCGACATCGACAACGAAAGCCTGGTGAACATACCGAACTGGCTCCCGTTGACGTTCCGCTTCGGCGGCGGTGACTGGTTCGACATCGACGCGGTCACAGTGCTGTCTTATCGGCAGACGCTCGATCTTCGTGGTGCCCTGCTGACCAGAGAGTTCCGCTTCCGTGACGACGCCGGCCGCACCAGTTCGGTGACTCAACAACGATTCGTGGCGATGCACATGCCCCATGTCGGGGCGCTGTCGACGACGATCGACGCCGAGGATTGGTCGGGGACGATCAAGATTCGTTCGACCCTGCGCGGTGACGTCCGCAATTCATTGGTCGAGCGCTACCGGGACTTGGCGAACGATCATCTCGCGCTGGTGCAGAAGAGAGAGATCTCCGACGATTCCGTGCTTCTGGCAGTCGAGACCAACCAGTCGCGTA
>JADGOT010000058.1 GCA_017882805.1 Glaciihabitans sp.
CGCGCCCGCCAGATTCCGACCCCCCATCTCGCGCCGTCGAGCCTCGGCCCGGCGGCGCACTGGTGATATACATAACTACCTCACTAGGCACGCGCAAGCGTCTGGCGAGGAGCATGTTGACCGGTGGCCACCAGAAACACCGCTCACTGGCGCTCCTCGGCTCTTCCAACCGCGCTTAGGTCCCGGGTTCAAATCCCGGCGCCCCGACTGGGCAAGGCGAAGCCCCGTAACGTCTCGCGACGTTACGGGGCTTCTCCTGTGCATCCTGAGTGCTTCTCCCGGTTGAAGACCGGTTAGACGTAGTCGTGGTACTGCGGCTGGTAGATGGCCGCCGCAACATGCCCGGCCAGGTCGGCCGGACGCGAGAGCCGGGTCAGGCCGCGTGCGAACACCACCTCGGCGACGGCCACCGCGATCGCTGCCGAGACCTCGCGGATGCGATTCAGGTCGGGATAGACTCGTCCCAGCGCCAAGTCACTCTCAGTCACCATGGACGCGAGTGTTCTCGCGGCGACGTCGAACATCTCGTCTGTTACCCGAGAGGACTCGCTGGCCAGCACGCCGAGCCCGACGCCCGGGAAGATGTAGCTGTTGTTCCCCTGTCCCGGGACATGGGTCTTGCCGTTGAGGGTGACCGGCGCAAACGGACTGCCGCTGGCATACACCGCGCGGCCTTCGGTCCAGCCATAGGCCTGTTCGGCGGTGCACTCGGCCTTCGACGTGGGATTGGACAGCGCGAAGATGACCGGACGCTTGTTGAGCCTGCCCATGGCGCGAACAACGTCTTCGGTAAACGTCTGCGCCATCCCCGATACGCCGATCAGGGCGGTCGGCTTGATGCTCTCAATCGCCTCGAGCAGCGTCCCCGCCTGCGCGTGGTCGTGCGCGAAGCGCAACTTGTGCTCGACCAGGTCGGTGCGGCTCTTGACGACGAGTCCCTTCGAATCGACGAACCAGCAATTGCGCCGCGCCGCGTCCTGCGGAAGGCCGCCCGCCATCATCGCCGAGACGATGAGGTCGCCGATGCCGATGCCGGCCTCGCCGGCGCCAAGGAAGAGCACACGCTCATCGACCAGCTTCGTGCCGGTGAGGCGCTCCGACGACAGCAGGCCCGCGAGAACCACGCCGGCCGTTCCCTGGATGTCGTCGTTGAACGTGCAGACCTTGTCGCGATACTGGTGGAGCAGGCGAAACGCGTTTGCGTTGCCGAAGTCCTCGAACTGGATACACGCCTTCGGAAACAGCTGCTGCACCGCGCTGACGAATTCCTCGACGATCTCATCGAACTCCGGACCCCGCAGGCGCGGTTGCGGCGTTCCGATGTAGAGCGGGTCGTTGAGCAGCGACTGGTTGTTGGTGCCGACGTCCAGCATCACCGGGAGGCACTGGGCAGGTGGCACACCGGCGCAGGCGGTGTACAGCGACAGCTTGCCGACAGGGATGCCCATCCCGTTGGCGCCAAGGTCGCCGAGTCCGAGAATGCGCTCGCCATCGGTGATCACGATTACCCGCACGTCGGCGTGCGGCCAGTTCTGCAAGACCGCGCGGATGTGCCCCTTCTCCTTGCGCGTGATGTACAAACCGTGCGGCCGCCGGAAGATGTGCCCATACCGCTGGCAGGCCAACCCGACTGTTGGCGTATAGATGATCGGCATCATCTCTTCGAGGTGCTCGAGAACGAGCCGGTAGAACAGCGACTCGTTCCGCTCCTGCAGGGAAACGAGGTAGATATATTTCTCGAGTTCGTCGGTCTTGCGCTTGTAGCTTTCGTAGACACGCACCAGCTGCTGCTCTTGCGTGGTGACATATGGCGGCACGAGGCCGCGCAGGCCGAGGGTGTCACGCTCGGCGTCAGTGAATGCGGTGCCTTTGTTCAGGAGCGGGTCGTGGAGCAAGTCGACGCCGCGCTTGCCGTGCAGATGAAGTGATGGTGGCACAATCGACTCCTTGAATGATATCGCGCGTGACTGTCTCTTCGTATTAAAGTGTAGTCGCACTGGTTGGATGCCGCCAATCGGCAACAGGCCGCCGACCAGCCACGAAATGCCGATTCTGCAGCGGTGATAACGCACCGCGATGCAACCGCAATTCCGATCAATTGACCTCTCCTTTCGCCGCGCACACCCTCATAGATTGCCTGAGGTAACAACAGCCCGACGTCGCTGCGATGCGTTGCAGTCGACGGACGGATTCGGGAAATGACTCCGTCACATGCGACGAACGGAGTGCTCGGTACTCCCGGGGCGGTCAAGCCGGAGGTGGCTCCTGGCAGAGCCCGGTCTTCAAACGTGGTTCTTGCCTCGCTTGAAGCGAGTGGCCGACGGCAACTTCTATTCGACCCACTCGCTCGTTGAGCGGGAGTTGCTCCACAGCCTCGAATGGCTGATCTCGCTCCGCTGGTTCGCAGGGCTGGCTGTCCTGCTGGTGACTCCGTTCGCCGCCGCCGTGTTCAGGGTTCAGCTGCCGGTGGTAACCCTCGTGCAGACCGGTCTTGCGATCCTCGGCTACAATGCCGGGCTCCTGGTCGCGCTGTGGCACATGCGGCGAACGGACCCCGAGAACACGGCCCGTCTCGAGAACCTCGCCCGGGGCCAGATTGCACTCGACTGGATCGCCTTGGCGGTGATTGTCGCCCATTCGGGTGGTGTCGAAAGCCCCGCGCTCGTCTTCTTCCTGTTCCACATTGCGATCGCCTCCCTGATGCTGCCGCACGACCTCGGCATGTTCTACGTGTCGCTGGCGCCCATGCTGGTCGCAGGTGTGGCGGCGTTGGAGTACACTGGAGTGCTGACGCACGTCGCCGTCATTCAGCCGGCGCGCTATCGCGATCCGGCCTTCGTCGGTGCGTCACTCGGCTTCTTTGTGATCGCGTGCTACGGCATGGCGTACTGCTGCATGGTGATTGCCCACCGGCTACGGCGTCGCAATAGCGAGTTGGCCAGCTTGTACGACGGCGTGCGGGACATCGCCTCGACGATCGAGATCGACACCGTGCTGGACCGGATCGTGGCGGCCACGGCGCATGTGCTGCACTGCCGCGCCGCCGCGATCCGGCTCATTGATCCGGCCCATGCGCAGGTTGAGTTTGCGGCGAGCTACGGGCTGAGCGCGTCGTATCAGGAGGAGGTCCCGGGCGAACTCGCTCGATCCGTGCTCGACCAGGACACCCTCCGCGATGGCGTCGTGCACGTGCTCGACGTGGATACGGACCCGCGCGTATGGCATGCCGAGCTGGTGCGGAACGAGGGCATCGCCTCCATGTTGAGCGCGGCGATTCTTGGCCGCACGGGCGCCATGGGCGTGCTGCGCGCGTACGGCGCGCCGGGGCACCGGTTCTCGAATGAGGACGAGGCATACCTGCGCGCGGTCGCGGCCCAGGGCGCGGTCGCGATCGAGCACGCCAAGGCGTATCGTCTGCTCGCGAATCTCGACATCGACAAGTCGCGCTTCCTGCGCATGACCACGCATGAACTGCGCTCGCCGGTGCGTGTGACCGAGAGCCTGCTCATGACGCTGGCGGACGGCTACGCCGGTGCGGTCAACCCCGAGCAGAGTGAACTCGTACGGCGGGCGCAGCGCAGGCTCGCCTCGCTACACACGCTTATCGATGATCTGCTCAACCTGGCCGCGGGGAAGGCCGCCCTGGAGGGGTCGCACCCATGCGTGCTGGACCTGCGCGACGTGGTGGGCAAGGTCATCGAGCGCTTTCAGCCTGTCGCGGACAAGGAGCACATCGCACTGGAGTTCAGA
>JADGOT010000354.1 GCA_017882805.1 Glaciihabitans sp.
GGAACAGGACGATGAACGCCCCCCACACGTATGTATTGAAGGCAAGGATCAGGCTGAAGATCGGGCTGGCGAGCAGAATGAGCAGCTTCCATGGCACACCTGACCAAAAAAGCATCGCGAAGAAAATCCCGACGAACACAATGCCAGTGCCAAGATCCGGTTGCTTCATGATCAGCAGGAGCGGAACGGCCACCGCGGCCATAGGGCGCCACAGATCGGCCAGCGATCTTGGCGTATCGCGCCGAATCGCCAAGACTCGGGCGAGCATCAACACCACCGCGAGCTTGGCGAACTCCGCTGGCTGCCCAAGCCTGTGGCCGCCGACTGTAATCCATCCCTTCACGCTTTCCGCGGTTCCACCTCCAGAGCCGAAGAACAGCACGACGACCAACAGGAAGACCGCGAGGGCGTAGAGCGGTACCGTCATCCATTCGAGCAGGCGGACCGACGCGCGGCTCAATGCGAAGGCGGCGATCAGGGCGATAAGGAACCACACGGCTTGACGTTTGTACGCCGTCGCGATGGCATGAACGGGGCGGTCGGTCTGGCCGGCCGAGTAGACCATGAGGACCCCGAAAACGGTCAGGGCGAAGGCGGCGGCGACCAGAGCCCAGTCGACATTGATCCGGCGGAGACTCATCCGCCCTCTTCCCCGGCCCAGAGAGGCTTCGCGTGCAGATAGTGGCCGATGATCGCCGACGCGATTCGAGCCGCTCGTGTCCCGTGGCCACCGAATTCGATCATCACGACGACGACGATCTTCGCGTCGGCCGCGGGCGCGAACCCGGCAAACCACGCGTGATTTTGCTCAACGCCGCCAACGAGCGTTCCGCTTTGCGCGGTGCCTGTCTTTCCGGCAATGGATACGCCCTGAAGTGCGGCACTCGCGGCTGTGCCGCCAGCTTCCGTGACCGTGGCCATGGCGTCGCGCAATTGGGCGATCACGTCCTGCGGAAGGTCGATGACCTTGACGCGCCGGGTCGACGCCTGGGCCACCCGCAGCGACTCCGGCTCGGTCCCGTCGGTCGCCAGGGCAGCGTAGAACCGCGCCATGCTCAGAACCGTCTGCGCGTTGTCGCCTTGGCCAATCGCGAGGTTGAGGGCTTGCCCACTCCCAGCACTGGTCCACTTCCCCTTTCCATATTTTTCGTCGAGGTACTTGGGATCAGCCCACTGGGGCCGCTTTTCGCTCGGCAGGTCGATGCCGGTCCGCTGGCTAAATCCGAGACTCACGCCCCCGGCCGGGAACCGTGCCATCGTCAACTTGATGCCAAGTTGATAGAAATAGACGTCACACGAGTGCTTGATCGCCCCGGCCAAATCGAGGCTCCCGTGGCCGGCCGGTGCCCAGCAGTGCCACACCCGATTTCCAAAAAAGAACGACCCGGTGCATGGCGACGGCATGTGATCCTTCATCGTGATCACGCCCGACTCGAGACCAAGCACTGCTGTGGCGAGCTTGAAGGTCGACCCCGGTGGATAGAATCCCTGCAGCGCCTTGTTGACCAGTGGCCTCCGCTTCAGATCCGTATTCAGGGAATCGTAGTACGACCTCGGTACGCCGCCGATGAATCGGTTCGGGTCGATTCCCGGCGCTGAGTGAATCGCCAGAATGGCGCCGGTCTTCGGGTCGAGCGCGACGGCGCCCCCGATCAACGAGTCACCAAACAGATTGTAGATGAAGCGCTGCAAATCAAGATCGATATTCGTCTTGAGATCGGTGCCCTTGACCGCGCGAAGGTCGGCGCGAGCGCCCTCCTCGCGCATCACTCGGTTCATCGCGTCGACCTCGACGAACCTGCTGCCTTCTCTCCCGCGGAGGAACGACTCGTACTCCTGTTCAAGCCCAGTATTGCCGATCTGTTGCCCACCGCGATATCCTGAATCGGCCAATGTCGCGAGCTGCGACTCGCTGACTTCGCTCGTGTAACCGACAAACGCACCCACCGCGCGTCCGTCCGGATACAGTCGACGCGGCGCGGTCTGGACAACGAGACTCGGGAAGTCGAGTCGATGCTCCTCCAGCACGGCGACCTGATCGAACGATGCATCAGGGAAGAGGGCCGTCGGCCTTGCGGTGTCGCGCTTGTACCGCTTCACGGCCTCGTCGACGCTCTTCTTACTCATCGGAATGAGGTCGTTCAGTCGGGCCATCGTTTGGCGAAGATCCGCTTCGTTCTTCACCAACATCGATACCGTATAGCTCACGGCATTTTCGGCGATGACCAACCCGTTCTTGTCGAGGATCAACCCGCGCGGAGCCGGGATCGGCACCTGGCGCAACCGGTTGTCTTCCGACTGGAGTACCCACTGATCGTGATGCAGAATCTGCGTGCGGAAGAAGGCGCTGAGCAGGATGCCGATCACTCCCGAAACGATGATCGTCGCGGCCCGACCGCGGCGGACGATTTCGTTCGGGTGAAGACTCATGCGATCCGAGGTTCCATCAGCGGCCGCAAAAACGTCAGAGCAAGGGCGCCGGCCAAGGCGGTGACCGCCGCCGAAAGCGGCGACCACACGAGCACCTGCATGGCGAGATCCGTCCCGCCGAGGTGATGGCTTGCCAACGCAACGATCAGGTCGAACAACCACTTGCCGACAAAAAAGAAAAAGGTGTTCAGCGCCAGGTTGTCGGCAAAAAAGACCGCCTTGAGCCACGAGGCGCTGAAGGCCACGAGAATCATGGCAAGGGCCCCCGCACCGAATCCGCCGTTGACCACGAGCGCGTCACTGATCAAACCAAGCACGAGGCCGTACACTGCCGCGTACCCGGGACGCATCCGGACCGCCCCAAAGAGCGCGGCGATCAGCATGAAGTCGATCGGCGCGCGCCAGCCGAGCAGCGGGCGAAGGGTGTAGTGCAGCATGACGAGGATCACGCAGCAGACGGTGGTCCGAAGCACTCCTCCCCAATTCATCGAACCCTCGGCGGATTGAGCGTCCCGGTATCGGGACGGGTCCGGCTGGTGTCACCCGGGCGACGCGTGGCAGGCGTTGTGTCTCGTCGAACCGGTCGCCGCACTGGCAGACTGTCATGCTTGGTTGAATCCGGTCGGACAATTCCCATAGCGCGCGTCACTGAATCGATCGTCGCCCGCTTCACGGAGTCGAGGGTAGCGACACGCTGCCGCTCGGCGAGTGCTGCGATCGCGCGGGCGACGGAATCGCCGGCGGCCACGATGCTCTTCGTAGCCGAGTCGGTCGAAACGGCCGCCGTCCAGATGTTTCCGACGCCCTGGGTCGCTCGCTGCGGCGTGAGGATCAGCACTGAGGTCACATCCGACGGGTTCACTGCCGGCGCGAGCAAGTAGGTGTGCGAGAGCCCGTCCGCGGCGTCGAGTTCTCGCAGGACCGTGCCGATCGCTATACCAGCCGGATAGGTGCCACCCAACCCGGTGGTGAAGATCGGAGTTCCCGGCTTGAGCGCGTTCCGAAAGGGCACGTCGCGAAGCTCGAGATAGTAGCTGCGATCCCCGAGGGTCTGCCCGAGGTGCGGATAGACGATTCCGACGGCGCTTCGGTCGCCGGAAATGGCGCTCGCACGAAAGTCCGGGTTCGTATACAGAATCGCGATGCTCATCGTCGGGTCGGCGGTCTCCACCTGGCCGACCAGTCCCTGGGGCGCTACAACCGCGCTGTACTTGCGCACACCGGCATTGCTTCCTGCGGTCAGCGTCACAGTCGTCACGAAGTCAAAGCCTTGCTCGGTAGACGTCTGAAGCGCTTCTGCAGGAATGAAGCCCCACCCGAGTCGGCGGCCGAGCCCCATCAACTTGCGCAATTGGTCGTTTTCGGCGGCCAGGGCCTGCGAATTCATCGCTCTGAGAGCGGTCGAGTCGCGCGCAAGGGTGTATTCCTCACGCATCAGCCACGACGCTCGCCACCGCTCCGATCCCTGCTGCAGTCCCACAAGCGGCGCGACGACCGTCCGACGCACAAACTGAGCAACCCAGGTGCTCGGCCCGACCAGGGCGACGACCGACAGGACGAGGCTCCCGGCGAGTAACAGCGCGTCGGCCCGAGCGCGGAGTCGGTTGGCGGTGGCCACCTCTACATCAAGTGCTCAGAACCGACCAGTACTTTTCCTCGTCATCGAGGATGCGGCCCGTGCCGCGTACAACGCAGGTCAATGGATCCTCGTCAACGTGGATGGGAAGATTGGTCTCCTGGCTCAGCAGCAGATCCAATCCCCGGATCAGCGCGCCGCCTCCCGTCATCACGATCCCGCGATCGACGATGTCGCTCGCCAGTTCCGGGGGCGTGATCTCCAGCGCGCGGCGAACGGCATCGACGATTGCCTGCACCGGCTCCTGAATCGCCTCGCGAATTTCGCTGGAGTGGACGCGCACGGTCTTTGGGATTCCCGACACGAGATCGCGCCCCTTCACTTCCATTTCACGTTCATCACCCACAGGGGCGGCCGATCCAATCTGGATCTTGATCTGTTCCGCGGTGGGTTCGCCGATGAGTAAGTTGTAGTTCTTGCGCATGAACTGCACGATAGCCATGTCGAGCTCGTCACCACCCACACGAATGGAGGTGTCGCTCACGATGCCCGAGAGCGCGATGACCGCGATCTCCGTCGTCCCGCCGCCGATGTCGATGACCATGTTGCCCGTCGGCGTTTCCACCGGGAGACCGACACCAATGGCGGCTGCCATCGGTTCGGCTACCATGAAGACCTCTTTTGCGCCGGCGCCCAAGGCCGAGTCACGGACGGCGCGCTTTTCCACCTCGGTGATACCCGAGGGAACGCAGACGATCACGCGCGGCTTCACTTTGAAGACGTGGTTTTCGATGATGAGCGTGAGAAAATAGCGAAGCATTTTCTCGGTCACATCAAAATCGGCAATGACCCCATCTTTCATCGGACGAACGGCGATCACGCCATCGGGCGTGCGGCCGAGCATCCGCTTTGCCTCGAGCCCAACGCCCTTGATGCGCTTGGTCTCGCGATCGATCGCAACGACGGAGGGCTCGTTGAGTACGATGCCCTCGCCCTTGACGTAGATCAGAGTGTTGGCCGTGCCGAGATCAACACCGATTGCATTCGCGGGGAACAGTGATCCCGGCTTGAAGAAAGGCCAGCGCATCCAGTCGTCAGTAGTCGTTGCCCAAGAAGTCGTCACTGCACAGAAGAGCAAGATTCGGCGCAGGTCGGGCTTTAAGGTACTGGCGCTTGTGAATGCCTACAAGGCGTTGGGGCGATGGAAGTTGGCTACCCAGCTCAGCTTACAAGAGTCCCCGGCTCCACGAGCGGCATCCCGAACGCCTCGGCGACGCCTGGATACGTGACCTTTCCATCCGCCATGTTCAGCCCTTTGAGCAGCGCCGGATTGTCCTTAAGCGCCTTCTTCCAGCCCTTGTTGGCCAGCTGCATCGCGTACGGCAGCGTCGCGTTTGTCAGAGCGAGCGTCGAGGTGCGCGGAACCCCACCCGGCATGTTCGCGACCCCGTAGTGGATGATGCCATCAACCACGTAGGTCGGGTTCTCGTGTGTCGTCGCGTGGATCGTCTCGACGCATCCGCCCTGGTCGATGGCGACGTCCACGATCACCGACCCAGGCTGCATCCTCTTCAGATCCTCCCGCCGGATCAGCTTCGGTGCCTTGGCGCCAGGGATGAGCACGGCGCCCACGACGAGGTCGGCATCCGAGATCTCGGCGAGGACGTTATGCCGGTTGGAGTGAATCAACAGGCAATTCTGGGGCATGACATCGGACAGGTAGCGAAGACGCTCGAGCGACAAGTCCAGAATCGTCACGCGGGCACCCATGCCGGCGGCCATCTTTGCGGCATTGATGCCGACGATCCCGCCACCCAGGATGACCACCTTGGCGGGCATCACTCCCGGGACGCCGCCAAGGAGCACACCGCGCCCGCCGTACAGCTTCTCCAGGTACTTCGCTCCCTCCTGCACCGCCATCCGGCCGGCTACCTCGGACATCGGCGTCAGCAATGGCAACTCGCGTGAAGGCAGCTCGACTGTCTCGTAGGCGACGCACACCGCACCGCTCGTGAGGTGTGCCTTGGTCAGCTTTTCGTCCGCCGCGAAATGGAAGTAGGTGAAGATCAACTGGCCTTTTCGCATGTGGGGCCATTCGACCGCGATCGGCTCCTTCACCTTCATGATCATGTCGCTGTCTTTCCATACCGTCGCCGCGTCGGGAGCGATCTTCGCGCCCACGGCCGTGTACGCCTCATCGGCAAACCCGCTGCCCAGGCCAGCGCCTGTCTCCAGCAGGACGGAGTGCCCCGCGCCGACGAGGGACTCTGCTCCAGCCGGAACCAGCGCGATGCGGTTCTCGTTCGTTTTGATCTCTTTCGGTACGCCGATCTTCATATGGTAGGGCTCGTCATCACGAGCAGATGGTTGGTTGTCTTGATGATCAGATGCGTGGTTGTCATCCCGAGCGACGGGAGGGTCGGTGGTTCTTGCACTCAGGATGGTGCGTCCTGCCGGAAAGGTAATTCGTTCTACGGCGCGACCGGTTCGGGTCCGAGACTCACGACGGTCATCCGACTCGGGTCGAAGAACTCTCGAGCAACATCGCTGACTTGCTCCAGGGTGATAGCGTCGACAAGCGCCAGTAACTCATCCAGGGATCGATAGGGCTCATCGTACAGCACGACCGTGGCCGCGCGGTACATTCGTGCCGACACGCTTTCGAGAGACAAAGTGATCTGGCCCTTGAGCTGCTGCTTGCCCATCGCGATCTCGGCCTCGGGGAGCCCCTTGGCGGCAACAGCCGCGAGCTCGGCGCGAATCGCGTCGAGAGCATTCGCGGCGGTCGATGGCCCAGTCGCGACATAGACGCCGTGCATCCCGGTGTCGGCATAGAATGACTGGTAGGTGAACACCGAGTAGGCGAGGCCAAGCTCCTCCCGGACCCTTTGAAAGAGTCGCGAGCTCATTCCTCCGCCGAGCAACATGCTGAGAAGAAGAAACGGCAGTCGGCGTGGATCGCGGTGGCGAACGCCATCTGTTCCCATTACAACATGCGTCTGGGCACCCTCGCGCTGCAGGTGGCGCGTGGTCGGAGTGGCCGGCACCGGCGGCGGCACGTCGACCAACGTCGTTGAGCGCTGTACCTCAGCCGTCCACCCGGTCTGGTCGAGCACATCGAGGAGCGCCTGATGTTCGACGTTGCCTGACGCTGCCACTACCAATTGCCCTGGGTGATACGCCCGGTCGTGCAGTTCCTTCAAGTCACGAATCTCGAGACCGCTCACGGTATCACGCGTTCCGAGGATCGAATAGCCGTATGGGTGCGAGCCCCAGAGCGCGGCGTTGTGCAGCTCGAACACGAGATCGTCAGGCGCATCCTCGACCATTCCGATCTCCTCGAGCAC
>JADGOT010000355.1 GCA_017882805.1 Glaciihabitans sp.
CGCAGCTGCAGTTGTGGGTTGCGGCGACGCTCTACGACACCGCAGTAACTGTGCACGACCGGGTGTTCGGGTCGGCGCCGGACGACATCGCAGACGAGCTGTACCGCGCCTATGCCGTACTGGGCACGGCACTCCAAATGCCGTCCTCGTTGTGGCCGGCCGATCGCGCGGCTTTTGGTCGCTACTGGGATACCCGGATCGCCGAGCTATCGGTTACCGGCGAAGCGCGGCAGATCGCCCACGACCTCTTTGCTCCGGTGACCGCGCCAGCGTGGCTGCGGGCCAGCCTCCCGCTCGGCCGAGTGCTCACGATCGACCTGCTCCCGGCATCCATCCGCACCGCCTACGGCTTCGAGTGGACGCCGCGCGACGACCGACGGGCACGACGAGCGTGGACGCTGCTGAAGTTTCTGGTGGCGGTCACGCCCCACCGCCTCCGCTCCTGGCCATCCCGTCACTACCTGCGACGGCTGCGGCGCGATGCCGGCTAGAGCTTCTCGATCGGCGCGATCTTGATCAGGAGGCGCTTTCGGCCGGCGGTGTCGAACTGCACCTCGGCGACGGCCTTGGGGGCGACGCCGGTCACGGCGGTCACGCGCCCATCACCGAAGTCGGCGTGACGGATGCGGTCGCCGACCGCGAGCGCCAGGTCGCCGTTGTCGCGCACCTTGCCCGTCACCGCGCTGGTCCACTCGCGCTTTTCGCGCGGCGCCGGCGGCAGCTGGCCGACCGAGTCTCGGAAATTGAAGCTGCCCTCGCGGCGAGCATTGAGCGCACGCGGCTGGGTACCACCTCGACTGGTCGCGTCGCCGGGCGACTGCTTCCAGTCGATCAGCTCGGCAGGGATCTCCTGCAGGTAGCGGCTAGGCATCGCGACGCCGATCTCGCCGAACTGCGCGCGGGTCATCGCGAGCGACAGGTAAAGCCGACGACGGGCTCGCGTGATTCCGACATAGAACAGGCGCCGTTCCTCGGCCGGACCACCGACCTCGCCCGCTGACATCTGATGCGGCAGTAGCCCTTCCTCGACCCCGGTCAGGAAGACCGCCTCGTACTCGAGACCCTTGGCCGTGTGCAGGGTCATCAGCGAGACCGTGCCGGACGTGTCATCCAACTCGTCTGCCGCGGCCACGAGGGAAACCTCAGTAAGGAAGTCCAGCAGCGTGCCATTCGGGTTGTTCTTCTGGAACTCCTTCGTCACCGAGATCAGTTCCTCGACGTTCTCGGCGCGCGCCTCGTCCTGCGGGTCACCGGTGTTTCGCAGTGCCTCGACGAATCGGGTGCGCTGCAGCAGGGGTACGAGCACGTCGGCCGGACCGGCCGGACGAATCTGGTCCAGAGACGCCGTCGCGCCCACCTCGTTCAGGATGTCTGCGAGCTCCAGAATCGCGCCAGTCACCTTCGGGCCGAGCCCGAGTTCACCAGCGCTCGACAGCGCATCCCGCAGCGAGAGGTCGTTGGCGTCGGCGAACGACTGCAGCGCTGTCTCGGTCGCCGGGCCAATGCCGCGCTTCGGAGTATTCATGATGCGACGGAGCGCGAGCGGGTCTGCAGGGTTGGCCACCGTGATCAGGTACGCCATCGCGTCCTTGATCTCGGCTCGCTCGTAGAACTTAGTGCCGCCCAGCACTCGGTACGGCAGCGCCGAACGAATGAAGATTTCTTCAAGGGCCCTCGTCTGGGCGTTCGTGCGATAGAACACCGCGATGTCTTTGTAGGCGACGCCCGCGTCGTGCAGGATACCGATCTCGTCCGCGACGAATTGAGCTTCGTCGTGCCCCGAGTATCCGGTGAACCCGACGATCTTGTCGCCCGCGCCGATCGTCGTAAACAGCTTCTTGTCTTTGCGATCAAAGTTGTTCGAGATGACAGAGTTGGCGGCATCGAGGATGTTCTGCGTTGAGCGATAGTTCTGCTCAAGCAGGATGACCTTGGAGTGCGGGAAATCGTGCTCGAACTCGACGATGTTGCTGATGTCTGCTCCGCGGAAGGCGTAGATCGACTGGTCGGAATCGCCGACCACAGTGAGCGAGGCCCCAGGGATCTCTCCTCGACCGCCGCGGAACGACCTCGTGAAGCCGTTCTCCGCTTCGAGATCGTTCGCCGTCGCCGCATCCACCTCGCGGGTCAGCTCGCGAATGAGCGAGTACTGCGCGTGGTTGGTGTCCTGGTACTCATCGACGAGGATGTGGCGAAAGCGCCGCCGATACAGCGCAGCGACCGCAGGAAAAGCCCGGAATAGATAGACCGTCTGGGCGATCAAATCGTCAAAATCGAACGCATTCGCCTTGGTCAGCGCTTGCGAGTAGCGCCGGAAGATTTCAATGAATCCGGCTTCGTTTGGGTCGTTGAAGTTCGCCGATCTGGCATACGACTCGACATCAGAAAGTTCATTCTTGGCTTTCGAGATCTTGCCCAGCACGCTGCCGACGGTGAAGCCGAGAGTGTCGGCATCCAGCTCTTTGATGATCCGTTTGACAAGGGCGCGCGAGTCCGCGGAGTCGTAGATCGTGAAGCTCTTCGTGAACCCGAAGTTCTCGGCCTCGCGACGCAGGATGCGTACGCAGGCGGAATGGAACGTCGAGATCCACATACCCTCCGCGGCCTCGCGGCCGATGAGGGCACCGACTCGATCGCGCATCTCGGCTGCCGCTTTGTTCGTGAACGTGATCGCAAGAATCTGGCTCGGCCACGCCTCACGCGTCTGCAGTAGCCCGGCGATGCGTCGGGTGAGAACACTCGTCTTGCCAGAGCCAGCACCCGCGACGATCAGTAGCGACTGCCCGCGGTAGAGCACAGCCTCGCGCTGGCGCGGATTCAGGCCCTCGAGCAGGGCGTCATCCGGGACGGGCGGAGTTCGCCTGTCGCCGGACTCACCACCCTGCGCAGGGTCGAATCCATCGAGTACTGGCGTCTGCACCGCCTCAGTCTAGGCGGCGGCAACGACGTCGCCCGGGGTCGTCTACAGGGCTGCCCGGGCTCGCAGCGCCAGGTCTGGCTGGTCGGCAAATACCCCGTCGACGCCGGTACGCATGATCAGGTCGAACTCGCGCTCCCAGTGCCCCAGGTCGCGCGCGCGTGCGCCATGCCGGAAGTTCTTCTCGAGAAACTGGTTCTCGGCGCGCAGCGTCCAGGTGTAGATCTCGAGGCCGGAAGAGCGAGCGCGTTCCACCAAGTCGGTGGTCCCCGTGACCGACCCCGCGCCATCCTTCTCGACCAGAAGTGCCTTCTCCACGCTCACGCCGTCGACCGCCGTGACCAGCTGGGCGAGACCGGCATCGGTGAGGTAGTCGGCGTAGGTTCGTGCGCCTGCGCCGAAGCGCGCGACCTGGTCGGCCGGAGCACCGGCTGCTTCCGCGAGAAATGTGACTCGGCCCGGAACATCCAGTTCCTGCACCTGCCCGAGAACCGTCTGCTCAAAGGACTCGACCACGAGATTGTCGGGCATGGCCCAGCGCGCGATGTCGCGGGCAAACAGTGGAGGGAGCGGCAATCCGATCGATTCGAAGTACGTTGCGTGCTTGAGCTCGGCCACCATCAGCACTCGGCGGTCGGCCGCTTTGAGCAGGTCGACGAGGTCAACCAGTCGCAGGATGCCCTGTTGCCCGTCAAATCGGGTGTTGCCTGGTCGTACTGCGCCGAGGCGCTCTCGGCTGCGGAGCGTCGAGAGCTGGGCCCAGGTGAAATCCTCCGTGAACCAGCCGGTCAGCTCCACGCCGTCGATCGATTTGGTGGCGCGAAGGTCGGCGAATTCGGGATGCCTCGCAACATCGGTCGTCTCGGAGATCTCGTTCTCGTGCCGCACGACGAGCACGCCGTCTTTGGTGGGCACGAGATCCGGTTCTACGGCGTCCGCACCCTGGCTGATTGCCAGCACGTACGCCGCCGCGGTGTGCTCTGGGCGATAGCCACTCGCACCCCGGTGCGCTATCACGAGGGGTCGCGTGCTCACAGCCAAAGATTACGCCCATACAATCGAAGGCTATGGAGACTTGTGTTGGCTGCGGATCTCCGATCGCACCTTCATGGAAGTTCTGCGTTCACTGCGGTCTCGCGGTGGATGAGCCAGAGATCCCCGGCGCGATCCGGCCGGACGACGGGACGCCCGTAAAGTCTGCCCGTGCTGCACGCGGCATGCTTCTCGGCGGCATCGGCATCTTCGTTATCGGTATTGCCTTGCTGATCATCGCCATCGCGTTCTTCGCCGGCGCATTCCGGTAATCCCGGTGGCTACCATTCGGCGCGCACGGGTTCGACGCTCGGAGCCGACCAGGCGCATTCCGCTGCGCTGGGGAACTTACGAGAGTCGCTATCTGGGTGGACTGCTCTACCTTGCCGCGGGCACCGTCATCTTGATTAGCACGAACACCTACACGATCGGGTTCCTGCTGCTCGGCACTCTCGCGCACTGCTTCGGCTGGGCCATCCTGCCGGCCACCGGTGCACGGCGGCTCTGGGCGTTCTGGCCGAGCCTGCTCGCCATCTGGCTAATGCTCACCGGCCCGCAGATCCTGTTTGTCATGACCGCGACACTGCTCGGCTGGCTGCTCGTTCGCGAACGACCGCTGCGCACCTACGTCGTGCTTCTCTTTCCGATCGCCTCGGGCGTGATCATGGCGTACTCATTCCACAGCAACCACTACGAGCCGCTCGCATTCGGCATCGAGTCCGCGGTCGTGGTTGGGTCCGCCTGGTTGGCCCGCGCCGTGAGGTGAGGCAGCGAAGCGGTGCTACTCCCACTCAATGGTTCCCGGCGGCTTGGATGTGACATCCAGCACCACTCGGTTTACACCGGGCACCTCGTTCGTAATGCGGTTCGAGATGCGCGCGAGCACGTCGTAGGGCAAGCGGGTCCAGTCGGCGGTCATCGCGTCTTCCGATGACACCGGCCGCAGCACGATCGGATGACCGTAGGTGCGACCGTCGCCCTGCACGCCGACCGAGCGCACGTCGGCCAGTAGCACTACCGGGCACTGCCAGATCTCGAGGTCGAGGCCCGCCATGGTGAGTTCCGCGCGCACGATGGCATCCGCGGCGCGAAGCAGTTCGAGCCGCTCGCGGGTGACCTCGCCGACAATTCGAATGCCGAGACCCGGCCCGGGAAATGGCTGGCGCGACACGATGGGTTCGGGGAGTCCGAGTTCGCGACCGATTGCGCGTACCTCGTCCTTGAATAGCGTGCGCAAGGGCTCAACCAACGTGAACTGCAGGTCTTCCGGCAGGCCGCCGACGTTGTGGTGGCTCTTGATGTTCGCGGTTCCGGTACCACCGCCCGATTCAACAACATCGGGATAGAGGGTGCCCTGCACCAGGAAGTCGATGGATGCCCCGCCAGCGGACGCCTCGCGCACAAGCGCCTCGGCCGCCCCCTCGAAGGACCGGATGAATTCGCGCCCGATGATCTTGCGCTTAGTCTCTGGATCGGTGACACCGGCGAGCGCGTCGAGGAACTGGTCGACGGCATCCACCGTGACCAGCCGCACGCCGGTCGAGGCGACGTAGTCCTCTTCGACCTGGCGGCGCTCATCCTGTCGAAGCAGTCCATGGTCGACGAAGATGCAGGTGAGCTGGTCTCCGATGGCGCGGTGCACGATCGCCGCGGCGACGGCGGAGTCCACGCCCCCGGACAGTCCGCAGATTACACGGGCCGATCCAACCTGCTGCTGGATGCGCGCAACCTGCTCGTCGATGACATTGACGCTGTTCCAGTTCGCCGGAATGCCCGCCGCGCGGTGCAGAAAGTTCTCGAGCACGGCCTGGCCGTACTGGGTGTGCTTGACCTCGGGGTGCCACTGCACACCGTAGAGCTTGCGCTCGTCGGAGGCGAAGGCGGCGACCGGGGTGGATGCCGACGACGCCAGCACCTCGAATCCGTCGGGTGCCTTGGAGACCGAGTCTCCGTGGCTCATCCACGTGGTCTGATCTGCGGGCTGGTCGCCGAGTAGCGTGCTCGACCCCTTCGCGAGATGCACCTGCGTCGAGCCATACTCGCTGAGCCCCGTGTGCGCGACCTCGCCACCGAGCTGCTGCGCCATCACCTGGAAGCCGTAGCAAATTCCGAGCACCGGAATTCCGAGATTAAGGATGCCCGGATCGAGCGTCGGCGAGCCGGGCTCGTACACGCTCGACGGTCCGCCGCTGAGAACGATTCCCCTGGGGTTCCTGGCGGTCACCTCCGCAGCCGTGATCGTGTGCGGCACGATCTCGCTGTAGACGTTGGCCTCGCGAACCCTGCGCGCGATCAGCTGGGCGTACTGCGCACCAAAGTCGACGACTAGAACGGGACGCTGGTTGGTCTCTGAACCGCGCTCTGCCTCTGAACCGCGCTCTGCCTCTGAAACGCTAATTCGTTGCCTCCACACCGCTCACCTTGACACTGTCCATTGTGCCAGTAGTGGAGGGTGTGGAGAGGTCCGTGCCCGCCTGCAGGGCCGCGAGTTCGCGACGAGCACGCTTCGCCACGAAGTGCTCGGCGATAAACGAAAGAAACGGCACGACTCCGCCGAGTGCGATGAGCAGAAACATTGCGAAGGGCCAGCGCATCCGACTCCAGAGGGTGAAGTCGGCCAGCAGGTACACGACGTAGAACCAGCCGTGCACGATGAGGATGCCGATGCTCAGGTTGATGCCTGTGAGGCCCGGCGACTTTTCGAGGCTCGGGAAGTAGTTGACCAGCGTGACAAAACCGTTGGGCCCGCCGAGTTCGACCTCGAAGAAGAACACGTACTTGAGCACCATCTCGACGACCAGCAGAAGCAGGAACGTTCCGGTGATGTAAGCGCACACTCGGTAGATCTTCAGCGCGTTGTTGATCAGCGGAATCGTCTCCGCCTTTGGCTTGTACTTGGTCGCAATGAGCGAGGACAGCGAGGGCATGGCGTCAGTGTACTTCGGACTTTTGGTCGCTCGCTGAGTCGGCTCTATCCTCCTCTTCGCGCTCCCACGCATCCTTCACCAACCGGTACCAAAGGTAGATCGCGAAACCCGAGAAGAGCGCCCATTCGACCGCATAGAACACGTTCAGCCAGTTCAGCGACACGTCGTTGACGGGCCGAACCGACTGGATCTTGCTGAGACCCGCGGGCGGCGTTCGGTCGACGATATAGCCGCCGTAGGCCACGGTTGGGACGGTCTTCCACTCGTTGATGAGCCAGGGCACGGAGACGACCGTTCGCGCGTTGTGCTCGAAGTCCTGCTGGTCCGGCGGCTCGGTGGGTTGGTACCGACCGGCGATTGTCGCGGTGGGCGCACCGGTCGCGAGTTCGCGCGCCGCGGCATCCGCAGCCGACTTCGATTGAGTCCAGCCGAGCGCCACCGCGACGCTGGCTCCGTTTGAGGCGACGACGTGACCGATGACCCAGAAGCCGCGCACTCCGAAGTTCACGCGATCGCTGACCACATACGTGTCACCGGCGACCCGGCGACCCACCACGCTCACCATTTGACCCGCAGCCCGATCCGTGACCTCCTGCTGTGGCGTAGCCACCTTCGAGAGCGGCATCACGGTCTCGGTCGGGAGCGTGACCACCGTCGCGGTCTGCACAGCACGGCCGATCTGCCACTGCCCAAGCGCGGCGAATCCCGCGCCGATTCCCAGCGCGAGCAGAAGGGCCAAAATCCACCGGGGACGCCTGGCCACACTCCACACGGCTAGTACTCCGGATCTCGCTTGCGGGAACTCTGTTGGTCAGATTGTTCCATGGCTTGCTGAATGGTTGCGTCGAGGTCGAAATCTTCCGCGTCTTCGTCATCCTGGGCCACGGTCGTTGGCGTATCGCTGCCCAGAAGCGCTTCGTCGCTGTCGTCGTCGGTAGAGGCGGGCTCATCGCGCAGGGAAGCCCCCTCCATCAGGGCAATCGCCTCCTCGGCCTCTGATCCCGAGTCGGACTCGTCGCCGGCGGTCGACGCCTTTTGGCGCCTTCCGCGGAACAGGAGTGCCGTGATTCGCTCGGAGTTCACGGTCAGCACCGGCCCCACGACCGACATCACGAGCACGTAGAGACCCGCGAAGGGAGTGAGCCGAGGATCGAGACCCGCTGCCGTCGCGAGAGTGGCGAGGATGAGGGCGAACTCGCCGCGGTTCTGCAGGATCAGCCCTATGCCGAGTCCGTACCGAGCGGGCAGGCGGTTGATCAGGGCGATGAGCCAACCGCCACCCGCGTTGACGATGAGCGTCATCAGCACAGCCACGCCGACGGGAAGCAGAACGGCGCCAAAGCTCGACGGGTTGAGCGCGAGGCCGAAGTTGAGGAAGAAGAATGCCCCGAAGACGTCCCGCAGCGGGAGCGCGAAGCCTTCGATGCGGGTACGAAACCGGGTTGCGCCGACGACGAGGCCGATGAGGAACGCACCGATCGCATCCGACACCTTGAGCAGATCGCCGATGCCGGCAAACGCGACTGCCAGCCCAAAAAACAGGATGGTAAACAATTCGTCGTCGCGCGCACCGAGCACTTTCGACACGTGTTTGCCGCCCCAACGGGCGAGCGCGAACATCCCAACCAGGAACGCAAACGAGATCCCCAGCTGAAGGACTATTCCCCAGATGTCTTTCTCGCCCCCGATCACAACGGCGACGATCGCCAAATAGAACGCGATAAAGACGTCCTCAACGACCGCGATTCCGAGGATGACCGGGGTCTCGGGGTTCGCCAGCCTGCGAAGCTCGATGAGCAGTTTCGTCACGATCGCGCTCGACGACGTCGCGGTCATGCCCGCAATGATGAGTGCCTCGCGCGCGCCCCAGCCGACCCAGAATCCGAACCCAATTCCTATTCCGAAGTTGATGATCAGCCGGGTGCCACCCGAGATCAGGAGCCCTCGAGCGTTACCGAAGAACTCGTCCTGGTCGAACTCGAGGCCAAGGTTGAAGAGCAGGAAGATCAGTCCGAAGATCGCGACCAGATCGACGTTGGCGGCCTTGAAGCCACCTGGAATGAGATGCATGTTCGGACTCGCGATGAGCCCGACCAGCATGTAGATCGGGATCGAGGGCAGCCCGATCAGCTTGCCGAGGCGCCCGAGGACGTAGGCAACAACAAACAGAACACCAAGTACGAGTAACTCGCTGCCCACCGGTCAGTCCCCGGATGGCGCGTCGACGGTGCCTTTCAGCTTGACTTCACCCGTACGGAAGTACGTGAATGCCTTCGCGACCTTTTCGGGTGAGCCTGCCGCTACGAGTGTGTCACCGGGGAACACCTTGAAGTGTTCATCCGGCGCGGGATTCGCGGACTCGCCACGCACGACCGCCACAACGGTAACCCCCACGACGCCAATGGGGCCGAGATCGCCGAGAACCTGACCGGCGATGTGGTCGTCGTAGTCGACATGGAACCAGTCGATCGTGAGGCCGGGGATGGAGTCGAGATTCGTGAGGGACTCCGTGATGCGCGTGCCGCCGAGGAGCTCGGCGAGCGTGTGCGCCTCGTCGTCATCCAGTCGAAGCGCGACCTTCGTCGCCTTGGAGCCGTCCTCCGCGTCGGAGAAAGTAATTAGGTCGCTTGAGCCCGAGCGGTGCGTGATCACACCGACCTTGCCGCCGCCATCGGTGACGAAGGTGTGCAAAACACCCACACCGGGCAGCTTCACCCGTTTGACGTCAACCATTCCGTGGACCTTCTTCTCCGACTACGTACAACCAGTTGGGAGCGCGCTTTATGCCTGATGGTAGGGCGCCACGACGACCTCGACGCGCTGGAATTCCTTGAGGTCCGAGTAGCCGGTGGTGGCCATCGACCGACGCAGCGCGCCGATCAGGTTGACCCTTCCATCGGCGACAGTGGATGGCCCGAACAGGATCTGCTCGAGCGTGGCGATCGAACCTACCTCGACCCGGTTTCCGCGTGGAAGCTCCGGGTGGTGGGACTCCGAGCCCCAGTGCCAGCCGCCGCCCGGGGCATCCGTTGCGCGCGCGAGCGTGCTGCCCTTTTTTAATGATACGGCGACCACCGAGATCGCCTTGACGATGTCGCCGCTCGTGCCCAGACCGCCGTCCGCGATCACGTGTACGTACCGTCCGCCGGACTCGTCGAGGTAGTCGCGGCGAGCGCCCGCCACATCCGCAACCGCGGTCGCCATGGGAGCGTGGATGCCGAGGCTCGCGCGAGTAGTTGCTGCCGCACCGCCGCCAAATCCGACCAGGACACCCGCGGCTCCGGTTCGCATGAGGTGAAGCGCGGCCGTATAGGTCGCCGCGCCGCCGACAATCACCGGAACATCGAGTTCGTAGATGAATTTCTTCAAGTTCAGTGGCTCGACCGATTTTGACACGTGTTCGGCGCTGACGGTCGTACCGCGGATCACAAACATGTCGACGCCCGCATCGACCACGGTCTTGTACAACTCCTGCGTGCGCTGAGGGCTGAGAGCGCCAGCAACCGGTACGCCCGCGGCGCGAATCTGGGCCAGGCGAGCAGTGACCAGTTCTGGCTTTATTGGCTCCGCGTAGATCTCCTGCATGCGCTTGGTCGCGGCGCCGACCTTCAGGGCACGGATCTCTTTGAGCAGTGGCTCGGGGTTTTCGTAGCGAGTCCAGACTCCCTCGAGATCGAGCACACCAAGGCCCCCGAGCTTTCCGATCGCAATCGCGGTCTCGGGACTGACCACGGAATCCATCGGCGCGGCAAGCACCGGAATCTCGAAAGTGAACGCGTCGATCGTCCAGGTGACCGAGACGTCCTGTGGGTCGCGAGTACGCCGGCTCGGAACGATCGCGATGTCGTCGAAGGCGTAGGCGCGGCGAGCGCGCTTTGCGCGGCCGATTTCGATGTCAGTCACGGGAGCAAGCCTACCGGCGGTGCGTCAGCGCGCGCGGGC
>JADGOT010000059.1 GCA_017882805.1 Glaciihabitans sp.
ACAAGCACGAGTGTGACCTGCTCATCCACGGCCGGGTCTGGGTCGCGATCACCGACCGCAACACGAGCGTCGAAGGCTACACAATGCAGACGGCGTCGTACACGCTGTACGACCTTGAGCCCTGGATCTTCACGGGCGGCTTCTAGGAGCGCATCAACAAAAGTATGGCCGCACCCAACCGGATACGACCGTGGCGCCACCACGGCCATCCCAGTGACCGGCTGATCCGCAACTCAGTGAGGTCTCCGAAAAACTCAGGCCCCACGGGTCGCCAACCCCGTGTGCACTTCGGTGGCGCGTAAGGCCTGAGTTTTGAGACTGAGACGGGACCAGTTATTGGCATCCTCTTCGACCAAGAAATCTTGAGCCGGAGGTTAGCTCGGCGGCGCGGCTTGCCGTATCCGTATGACAGTCACTTCGCGATGTTCCGCACGGCAGAATTGACCTAACAGAGGGAGCGGGCATGAGCGGCGAATTGGTTTTGGTTACGGGCGGTTCGGGCTTTGTCGGCTCGCACTGCATCCTGCAGTTATTGGCTGCGGGTTACCGCGTTCGCACGACGGTGAGATCGCTCACTCGCGAGCCGGATGTGCGCGCGATGCTGAAGGTCGGGGGAGCGGAGCCGGGCAACAAACTCGAATTCTTTGCTGCCGATCTAATGTCGGACGACGGCTGGGCAGCAGCCGTCTCGAGTGTTGACTTCGTCTTGCACGTTGCGTCGCCGTTTCCCTCGACGCAACCGAAGAACGAGGATGACCTGATCCTTCCGGCGCGCGAGGGTGCGATGCGCGTGCTACGCGCCTCGCGCGACGCCAAGGTCAAGCGAGTAGTACTGACGTCGTCGTTTGCCGCTATTGGCTACAGCGCGCCGCCAGCCGGCCGTCCGTTCGATGAAACCGACTGGACCAACCCGAACGACAACGTCACCCCGTACGTGAAGTCGAAGGCGATTGCCGAGCGCGCGGCATGGGATTTCATCGAGGCCGAGGGCGGCGGGCTCGAACTCGCAGTTATCAACCCGGTCGGAATTCTCGGACCGGCGCTGAGCAAAGACGTGTCGACCTCGATTGATCTCGCCGTTCGACTAATGAACGGTGACATGCCCGGAATCCCGCAGATCGCGTTCGGCATTGTCGATGTGCGCGACGTGGCGAGCATCCATCTGCTCGCGATGACCAGTCCGAAGGCCAAGGGCGAGCGATTCCTCGCGATTGCCGGCAAGGCGATGTTCATCGCCGAGGTTGCTGAGGTGCTCCGCAATCGAATGGGCGACGCCGCCCAGAAGGTACCGACCCGGATTCTGCCGAACTGGCTCGTACGTGCCTTCGCTCTGGTCACTCCGCCGTTGCGCGAACTCGTGCCGCAACTCGGCAAGGTCAAAGAGGCCAGCAACGAGAAGGCCAAGACTGTTCTCGGCTGGAAGCCTCGTTCGAACGAGGAGGCCATCCTTGCTACCGCACAGAGCCTGATCGACCTGCACCTCCTGAAGCCCTAGTCGGCCTGGCGGGACGACATTATCGCTTCCCGTCAACCTCGCGAGGCGGGGTGTGCGTCGTGGTTGTAAGCGGCCAGGTTGGCCACATACAACCAAAGGAATCTCATGAATATCCGTCGCGCTCTCGCTGCGACCGCCGCGGCCGTGGCCGTTTTCGGTGCATTGTCGGTCGGCCTGTCCGCACCGGCGTCAGCGGAACCAGAGCTCATAATCCCGACCTGCGCTCACATGTTCGATCACTATCCCAGCCAGTGGAACGACTTCGCCGCAGAAAACGGGCAACCCGCCGTCGCGTATCGACCGGTGCCGCGTCTCTACGGATCGGATAACCCCACTCTGAAGAGGTTCCTCCGAGCGTGGGATGCCACCACGTGCAGCTGGCATCTGGCCAAGGCGGGAACATCGCGCAACTTCACGATCTCTGAAGTGCACATGAACTCGTACAGTGATCGGATCCTGCGCGCCTACTTCCGCTCTCATGGAGTCGCCGGTGTCGACGAGGACGTGACCTTGAGCGGTATCGTCTACCGTCCGACCCCGTATGAACTCGATGTGCTCATGCACGGCCGTGTATGGATTTCAATCACCGAACGCGGCACGCAGGTCGAGGGCTACACAATGCAGGCAGCAACGGCAACTATCGACGATCTCGATACCTGGATTCTGAGCGGATCGGAGTAGGTCACCCTCAATCAAATCCCGTGCAAACTGAAGGGCCGCACCCGTAACGGACGCGGCCCTTCAGTGGTGCGACGAACTACACCGAGAAGTACAGCTCGTACTCGAACGGGTGCGGACGCTGCGACGACGGGATGATCTCCTTCTCGCGCTTGTACGCGATCCAGGTCTCGATCAGGTCCGGGGTGAACACGCCACCCGCGGTCAGGAAGTCGTTGTCGTTTTCCAGAGCGATCAGAACTTCGGCGAGGCTGCCGGGAACCTGCGGAATGTTCTTGGCCTCCTCTGGCGGAAGCTCGTAGAGGTCCTTGTCAACGGGCTCGTGCGGCTCGATCTTGTTCTTGATACCGTCGAGTCCCGCCATCAACTGCGCGGCGAATGCGAGGTACGGGTTGCCGGAGGCGTCAGGCGCGCGGAACTCGATGCGCTTGGCCTTCGGGTTGGTGCCCGTGATCGGGATACGGATGGACGCCGAGCGGTTGCCCGCCGAGTAGACCAGGTTGACCGGCGCCTCGAAGCCGGGCACGAGGCGACGGTACGAGTTCAGGGTCGGGTTGGTGAACGCGAGCACAGCCGGGGCGTGCTTCAGGAGACCACCGATGTACCAGCGCGCGATGTCCGACAGCCCGCCGTACCCGCTCTCGTCGTAGAAGAGCGGCTCGGAGCCGTTCCACAGCGACTGATGGGTGTGCATGCCTGAACCGTTGTCGCCGAAGAGCGGCTTCGGCATGAACGTTGCCGCCTTGCCCCACTCGAGCGCGGTGTTCTTGACGATGTACTTGAACTTGAGCAGGTCATCCGCCGCGTTCACCATGGTGTTGAAGCGGTAGTTGATTTCGGCCTGGCCGCCGGTGCCGACCTCGTGGTGGGCTCGCTCGAGGATCAGGCCGGCGTCGATCAGCTTGAGGCTGATGTCGTCGCGTAGATCGGCCTGCTTGTCGATGGGGCTCACTGGGAAGTAGCCACCCTTGTACGGCGTCTTGTTGGCAAGGTTGCCGCCCTCTTCGATTCGGCCGGAGTTCCAGGCACCCTCGTCGGAGTCGACAGTGTAGAAGCTGGTGTTCTGCTTCACCTCGTAGCGCACGTCGTCGAAGATGTAGAACTCAGCCTCGGGCGCGAAGAAGGCAGTGTCGGCGATGCCCGTCGAAGCCAGGTACTTTTCTGCCTTCTTGGCAACCTGGCGCGGGTCGCGGTGGTAGATCTCACCGTTACGCGGGTTGTAGATGTCGAAGAGCATGATGAGCGTCTTCTCAACGCGGAACGGGTCGACGTAGGCGGTCGTCACATCCGGGATCAGCTGCATGTCTGACTCGTGAATGTTCGCGAATCCGCGAATGGACGAGCCGTCGAAGAGTTGTCCTACCGAGAAGAACTCCTCGTCAACCGTCGACGCGGGAATGTTGAAGTGCTGCTGCACACCGGGGAGGTCCGTGAAGCGGATGTCAAGGAACTTGATGTCTTCGTCCTTGAGAAACTTCAAAACCTCGGAGGAATCTTTGAACATTGGGGCGACTCCAAATGAGCTGATACGGGCAGACTGCAATCGCAGCCTCAGTAGAGGCTACGGGGAGGGAGTTTCGCCATGGTGACGCCATTGTTTCGGCAATGTTACGAAGAGGGCGCACCAGTAGAATTTTTGGGTGTCAGCAACTTCTGAGGTGTCAGCCGATTGGCCGGGGAAGCGCCTTGGTTTACCGGAGGCCGGACCGCGTTCGATTGGCCGGTTTGGGCGGAGGCTAGGCGCTCTCTGTCTTGACTGGGGGATGAGCTATGGGTTCGCCTTCCTGATTCTTGGCCCGAATCCGAACGAGTTCGCAATTCTGGGCATCTTCGGTCTCTTGCAGGTTGTGGTGATGTTGATCACGAACGGGAGTATCGGCCATTTGCTGTTCGGCCTGCGGGTTGTGCCGCTGGTGCCCGGCTATCTTGGCGCCTGGCGTCCGCTCGTGCGAACGATTCTTGTGATGCTGTTCATCCCGGCCGTGATTTACGATCGGGACCAGCGCGGTCTGCACGACCGCTGGGCAGGAACGATCCTCGTCCGGCGATAGCGCCGGCCTGCTACAGCATGAAGAGCATCTCCTGGTAGGTCGGGAGCGGCCACAGGTCGTCGGCGACGATCTCCTCGAGGGCATCCGCTGCCGCCCGTACCGCCGACATGGCAGGCAGCAGGGCATCGCGTGCGTGCTCACCCTCGGCGAGTGCGTCGTGGTCAGTATCGACTGCCAGGGCGTCCTTCAGCGTCGCCAGCGCCGATCGGAGGTCTGCGAGCGGCGCACTGACGGCCTCGAGCGACGCGGTGTCTGCCGCGACTCCCGCCGCCTTCAACGCAGCAACGTTTGTCGCTAGCTCAGTCTGGTACCGAACCGCGGCGGGCAGGATGACGGTCGAACCGATTTCGAGCGACAGTCGAGCCTCGACTCCGACGGTCAGCACGTACTGCTCGAGGCCGATCTCGTAGCGCGAGTGCATCTCGCGCTTGTTGAAAACGCCGTACTTCTCGAAGAGCGCGAGGGCGGGCTCGGTGATGAGCTCTGGCAGGGCGTCGAGCGTGGTCTTGAGATTCTTCAGCCCGCGCTTCTCCGCCTCGATCGGCCAGGCGGCGGAGTATCCGTCGCCGTTGAACACCACAGCGCCGTGCTCGGTGATGATCTTCGTGAGGAGGGTTTGCACCGCCTCGTCGAAGTCGGTGCCGGCGGCGACCGCGGCTTCGAGTTCGCCTGCGCAGTAGTCGAGCGAGTCGGCCATGATCGTGTTGATCGTGACCATTGGTGCGGCGACGGTCTGCAACGAGCCCGGTGCCCGGAACTCGAACCGATTGCCAGTGAATGCAAAGGGGCTCGTGCGGTTGCGGTCGCCGGGGTCAGTCGGCAGCACGGGAAGCGTGTCCACGCCGATGTGCATCGTGCCCTTGCCCTTCGACGAGGTCAGCGAGCCCTTGGCAATTTGGTCGAAGATGTCAGCGAGCTGGTCCCCGAGGAAGATTGAAATGATCGCGGGCGGCGCCTCGTTGGCGCCAAGCCGGTGATCGTTCGACGCTGAGGCGACGGATGCCCGAAGCAGACCACCGAACAGGTGGACCGCACGGATGGTCGCCGCACAAAATACGAGGAACTGGGCGTTGTCGTGCGGGTTGTCGCCCGGCACGAACAAGCTGCCGAGCTCATTGTTACCGAGCGAGAAGTTAACGTGTTTGCCGGAGCCATTGACACCTTGAAACGGCTTCTCATGGAAGAGCACCTCCATGCCGTGCTTCTTCGCGATGGACTTGAAGGTCGTCATGAGTAGCTGCTGGTGGTCGGAAGCGATGTTGCTGCGCTCGAACATGGGTGCAATTTCGAACTGGCCCGGCGCGACCTCGTTGTGACGAGTCTTGGCGGGAATGCCCAGTTTGAACAACTCCCGCTCAGTGTCCATCATGAAGCCGAGTACCCGCTCGGGGATGGCTCCGAAGTAGTGGTCGTCGAACTCCTGGCCCTTGGGCGGCTTGGCGCCGAACAGCGTGCGGCCGGCATTGAGCAAGTCGGGTCGTGCAAGGAAGAAGTGACGATCGACCAGGAAATACTCCTGCTCCGGACCACAGAACGAGACGACGTGATTGAGATTTTCGTGACCGAACAACGCCAGGATTCGCTCTGCCTGAACGCCCATGGCCTGCTGCGAGCGAAGGAGCGGCGTCTTGTGATCGAGCGCTTCACCCGTCATCGACACGAAGACGGTAGGGATACAGAGCGTGTTTCCGTTTGGATTTTCAAGCACGTAGGCAGGGCTCGTTACGTCCCAGCCCGTGTACCCACGCGCCTCGAATGTGTTTCGCAGACCGCCGTTGGGGAAGCTGGATGCGTCGGGCTCGCCCTGCACGAGGGTCTTTCCGGCGAACTCGGCCAGTGCCGTGCCGTCCGATTCCGGTTCGAGGAAGCTGTCGTGCTTCTCGGCGGTGAGACCGGTCAGCGGGTAGAAGACGTGTGCATAGTGCGTCGCGCCTTTCTCGAGCGCCCAGTCCTTCATGGCTGACGCCACAGCGTCGGCCACCAGCGGGTCGAGGGTCTCGCCGCGTTCGATGGTTGCAATAACGGACTTGTACACCGATTTCGGCAAACGCTTCTGCATCACCGTCTTGTTGAAGACGTTCTCGCCGAAGATCTCGCCAGGAGTCTCGGTTTCTGAGAAGGAGACGGCGGGAGGGACATACGCTTCAACGTCCCTTATCGCCTGAAGTCGGACCGTATTTCCACTCATTTTTGCCCCTTCTACGCGGAGCTCACGCCCGCGGATGTCTGCTTCGGATGCGATCACCCTATGAAGCCCATAAACCGGGGATGTTACGTCGCCGTGACAGTTGCAATATCTAACCCGAAGGTCTGTTCCAGACCACGGAGTAGCGCCAGTACAGCCGACGTCGGAACGCGGCACCGGGCAGGATCTCGGCGACCGCCTCGCGTACCTCGCTCCAGCTATCCTGCGGGTCACGTTTCGGCGCACCGTGTTCGTGCCAGCCGCGTCCTGCGCGGGCGAGTCGCACAGGCAGGATGCTCAGGCCGCTAAGGATCCAGTCGAGTGGTGTGACGTTATTGGCCAGCCCGACAATCACGAGCGTGCCGCCGGGCGCGGTCAGGTCACGCAGTCGTGTGAGTCCGGCCCGCAGGTCGACGTGATGGATGGTCGCGCTGCACGCGACGAAGTCGAATGGCTCACCCGATACCCGCGTCGTGAGAAAGTCGCCCGCCTCGAACCTCAGCCTCGTGCGGTCAGGGTAGGTTCTGGCCGCGCCATCGACCTGTTCTCGATGAAGGTCGAGCCCCACAACCAGGGGGATGGCGGCGGAGAGTCTGGCTGCGAGCATCCCGTCGCCTGTCCCAACATCGAGCGCCGAACGACGGGGTCGAGAACTCGCCACTTTCTCAATGAACGAGAAATAAGCAATGTTGTGATTCCACGGTTCGACGAGCTCACCGTGTGCACCGGTCATCAGAGCATTAGCGCGAACGCTGCGCCCGCACCCTGTTCGGGTCAATGCCCTTGGGGATGCCGACCGGTGGCTTGCTCAGGGATGCCAGGCGGTTGCTCACCGCGAGCACCTCGGCTTTGCGCAGCGCGGGCTTGATTCGTTGCAGTCTCGCGGGCAGTTTGTAGAGGGGAGTCGAGTCGGCGTCGGGGCCGACGTAGACGTACGTCACCGGGACGTTCGGAAGCACACGCGCAACCGTGCGACGCTCATCGTCCAGCATCCGCTGGGTGCGCGATTTCGGCCCCTCACCGATCAGGGCGATGCCGCCGCGACCGATCGCGCGGTACACGGCGTCCTGAGTGCGCGGGCTCACGTTGATTGGCATTTCGCTCGTCTGCCATCCGCGGCGAACAGAATTCTTGAGCACGGCACCCACGGCACCGGCCTGGCCCTCGATCTGCGAGTACGCGGCGCGCTCGGCGCGGCGCCCGAGGATGATGAGTACCAACAGGAGACCAGCGAGCAAGCCGATGATCGGATACGAAATTCTGGTCAGAAGACTGGATCCGGGAAGCAGAAACCCCAGCGCAAAGCCCACGAGAATAGGCGGGACGAAACCCAACAGCAGGTACGGCACAGCACGGTTGTCGTACTTGCGGGTCATCTGGAAGACGTCCCACATCTGCTTGACGCGGTTCGGCTGTTTTACCTTTTTTGCGGGCTGTTCGATTCGTGCCATTTACCTAAGATACCGCCTGCGCGAACCCCAGACTGGCGTCGGCGAGACCGGACATTTCGATTGGGATCTCGCGTCCCTTGGCGACCATCGACTGCGCCCACAGGCGACCGGCGCGGTAGCTCGAGCGCACCAGCGGTCCCGCGAGGACGCCGAGGAAGCCGATCTCTTCGGCTTCCTCCTTGATCTCGATGAACTCCTCGGGTCGAACCCACCGGTCCACCGGGAGGTGGCGCGGCGTTGGCCGCAGGTATTGGGTCACCGTGATGATGTCCGTGCCGGCGTCGTGCAGGTCTTGTAGCGCCTGGCTGATCTCCGCGCGCTCCTCGCCCATCCCCAGGATCAGGTTGGACTTGGTGATGAGGCCATAGTCGCGGGCCTGGGTGAGAACATCCAGCGACCGCTCATAACGGAAAGCCGGTCGGATGCGCTTGAAGATGCGCGGGACCGTCTCGACGTTGTGCGCGAACACCTCGGGGCGCGAGTCGAAGACGACTCGCAGCAGGTCCGGATTGCCGGAGAAGTCGGTCGCGAGGATCTCGACGCCTGTTCCGGGGTTCTGTACGTGGATCTGACGCACCGTCTCTGCATGCAGCCACGCGCCCTCATCGGGCAGGTCGTCACGCGCGACACCCGTAACGGTCGCATAGCGCAGGTTCATCGCGGTGACCGACTCGGCAACCCGGCGAGGCTCATCGGTGTCGTAGTCGGCGGGCTTGCCAGTATCGATCTGGCAGAAGTCGCAGCGACGCGTGCACTGTGATCCACCGATCAGGAACGTCGCCTCGCGGTCCTCCCAGCACTCATAAATGTTGGGACAGCCGGCCTCCTGGCAGACCGTGTGCAGCCCTTCGCCCTTTACCAGCGCCTGGAGCTGCTGGTACTCGGGTCCCATGCGGGCAGTGGTTTTGATCCATGCTGGCTTGCGCTCGATGGGCGTTTCGGCATTTCGAACTTCCAGACGAAGCAGCTTTCGGCCGTCGGTCGGGTGGGTCATGCGAGTACCTCGGTGTTTTCAAAGTCGAGTGCCCAGGCGAGTTGCTCTGAGACCAGCGGGATGATGTCTTCGGGCGTGACAGTTCTCCCCAGTTCGCGAGAGATGCTGGTCACACCGGCGTCGGCAATGCCGCACGCGACGATCGGCTCATAGGCCGCGAACGAGTTTGAACAGTTGAGCGCAAAGCCGTGCATTGTCACACCCTCGGCAACTCGGATGCCGATAGCTCCGATCTTGTCGCCCGGGCGCAGTTCGTCCGCCCGCAGCCAGACCCCCGACCTGCCCGGTACGCGTTCGGCCTCTATTCCGAGTTCCGCGAGGACAGCAAGCATTACGCCTTCGAGACGACGCACATAGGCGACAACGTCGATGGGATCGGGAAGCCGCACGATGGGATACCCGACGAGTTGCCCCGGACCGTGCCAGGTGATCTTGCCACCGCGGTCAACGTCGATGACGGGTGTGCCGTCGGTCGGCCGTTCGTAGTCCTCGGTGCGTTTGCCTGCCGTATAGACGGCAGGGTGCTCGAGGAGAAGGACTGTGTTTGGCGCCCGCCCTGCCACAACATCAGCGTGTACTTTCCGCTGAAGGTCCAGAGCGTCGAGATACGGCACGGAGTTGGCGCTTAGCCCCGTGACGACAATGTCGACCACGGTTCGAGTCTAGACACCTCCTCCACAAGACACGCGCAGGCGACGCAATTCACACCCAGTCACGAGTGCGCCGCTCGTTCGACTCGTGTTGACAGCATGGGTCGATGACCGCGGCTCCTGTTCCCGATCGAGTGCTCGCGGGCTACCGGCTGGTGCGAAAGCTCGCGGCAGGTTCGCGGGCGGACGTCTACTTGGGTATCGGCTCACAGGGCCCGGTCGCGCTTAAGGTCTTCGCCGCGAGAACCACGCGAGAGAGCGTTGGTGACGAGCTGGATGCGCTGGGTCGACTGGATTCGCCCCACCTCGTGCGCCTGATCGACGTCTCCAGCGCCGATGGCGACCTCCCGATACTCGTGCTGGAGCGCGTCGCGAATGGGAGCGTCGCAGGGCTGCTCGGCCAGCGCGGAGATCTCGAGTGCGGCGAAGCCGTGACGCTCCTTGCGCCGATGGCGTCACTCGTAGCGCAATTGCACGACGCCGGTGTCGCGCACTGCAACATCGACGCACGATCCGTTCACCTGGGTTCTGACGCGAAGCCCGTGCTGCTCGGTGTCGGCCATTGCACATTATTCGCCCCGGGTGGCACGCTGGCTGCCATCGACACGGAGCCAGCGGCCGCGCTAGATCGGGATGCGCTTGCGGCGCTTTCGATCGGGATTTTGCACCGAGTACGGAACGTATCCGTTCGCACCCGAGATCTGCTGGAGTGGCTTGAGCGTGCTCCGCGGGCTTACGAGTTTCCCAAGGAACTTGAGGAGCGGTTGTTTTCCTGTGCAGAGCCGCTTCCAATCGGGTTGGCTGCAGACCGCAAGTTCGGATCTCCCGCTCCCGCCCGGTTAGTGCCGACGCAACAGATTCCGGTCCGTGGCCTCCCGCCGGTCCCTGAGCTCGTCGAAGGGCCATCCATTCGACCACTTCCACAGTGGGTTCCGGGCTGGTTGCCGGGGCTGCTGCTGGACAATCCCGTCGAGAATCTCAGGGCGCGCGCCTTGTCCGTCGCTCGTGGTGTTCGGCCGAGGTTCTGGCTAGCGGCGGGAGGTATCGTGGTCGCATTGCTGCTCGCGATTGCGCTCATTCCGTCCGGTGGTACATCGCCCACGAGCGCCGCGCCGCTCGAGACTGTGCCGCCAGAGCCGGTGCCGACAACTATTCAACCAACGCCTACTCCGCTTCCGGATGATCCGCTGCTCGCATCAACGATTCTGCTGGCGGCTCGCGCCCGATGCATCCGAGACCTGTCGATCCTGTGTCTCGACAGCGTGGATGAGGCGTCCTCGGCCGCGTTCGCCAGCGATGCCGCGCTCATCCAGCGGATTCAGAACGGTGGTGAGGTATCGAAGCCGTCGGATGCCTCGGGTGCACCGCTCACGCTGGTGGAACGACTCGGTGACACAGCACTCATCGGTCTGGGTGGTAGCAGCAGCGGGGTGTCAATCTTGGTGATCAAGAGCAGAGCCGGCTGGCGAATCCGCGACGTTCTAAGCGGTGCACAGGCGACGTCAGCTCCGTCGGGCTAAGCCCAATGAGCGGGTCGAACAGTGCCAGCGGGAACCCGCGTAGAAGGGTCTCCTCGTGCTGCGTTCAGCTGCATCTGGGTTACGAAGAGCGTCGTCGAGAGGTCGGCTTCGCACAGGTTCGCGTTTCTTAGGTCCGCGCCCAGAAGGTCAGACCCGCGCAGGTCCGCGTGCGACAGGTCGGCCGCGATCAGCAGGGCGCCGCGAAGGTCAGCGCCGCGAAGGTCCTGACCGGTCAGTACGGCGCCGATCAGGTCGGCACCCGCGTGGATCTTGGCGGGGAGTGATGATGGTCGATGCCGCCGCGCCTCTCGGCGCACCGACTCGCTCACCGTAAGGAGCTGTGGATTCACCAGGTTGCGCAGGTCGTCGAGATCGAGGGCGAGGATCTGGTCGCCCGGCAGAGCGCTCAGCTCGTCGACGCGAGCATAGGCCGCCTCGATACGAGCGCGATCCTGGGGGCTGGCAGATGCTCGCGCGGCATCTGCCAGGTACCAGAGCATCTCGTGGAGCTGGCGGACGACGCGAAACACACCAAACATAGCTTCGCCAATGTCGGGTGACTCCCTCCAGCTCGCGTTAGCGAAGTTGGTTTTCGTCACCCGCTGACCGGCACCGTGGCAGTCAAATACCGTGCAACCCCTGAGCCCGTCAGTGCGCAGCGTCGTGTGAACCCGGCAGCGGAAGTCGTCGGTCAGGTTGCGACATTCCTCGCTCGCTTCCTTGTCGAAGGCGAAATCTTCGGAGCGCGAGAACGCGAGTGCAACGCAGCAGAGTCCGACACAGTTCGCGCAGTCTGCGATCAGCGTCTCGGCGCGCTCGCTGATCACGATCGCATCCCGCGTATTTCTCGGCGGCTAGATGCCGAGGTTGCCCTCGAAGCTGCTGTTCTCGAGACGGTCCTTGACGGCCACGAGGAAGCGAGCTGCGTCAGCGCCGTCGACGATGCGGTGATCGTAGGAGAGCGCCAGGTAAACGGTTGAGCGGATCGCGATCGCGTCGAGTCCGTTGTCGGAGACAACAACCGGTTTCTTGGCAACGATTCCTGTGCCGAGAATTGCGGACTGCGGTAGGAACACGATCGGGGTATCAAACAGTGCACCGCGCGAACCGGTATTCGTCAGCGTGAACGTTCCGCCGGCGAGCTCGTCTGGCTTGAGCTTGTTTTCGCGAGTGCGAGTAGCGAGATCGGCGATCTGCGTCGCGAAGTCGGCCAGCGAGAGGCCAGCGGCGTTGCGGATGACCGGGGTGAGCAGTCCACGCTCGGTGTCGACCGCGATGCTGATGTTCTCGTGGTCCGGGTACACGATCGCGTCGCCGTCGATGGTCGCGTTGACAATCGGGTAGGCACGGAGCGCTTCAGCGGCCGCAAGCGCAAAGAACGGCAGGAAGGAGAGCTTGACACCGGTCGCCCGAAGAAACTCGTCCTTTACGTCGTCGCGGTAGTGAGCCACGCGCGTCACATCGACCTCAACGACCGAGGTCAGCTGAGCCGAAGTTTGCAGCGAAATAACAGCGCGCTCCGCAATGACCTTACGCAAGCGGGACATCGGAACAGTGGTGCCGCGCAGCGGCGAGGTCGCGATCGGCTCGCGCTGCGGCGCGGGGGCGGGGGCGACCTTGCTGAGACTCGTGCCTGCGGCAAGAACATCCTGCTTGCGGATGCGGCCTCCCACGCCCGTGCCTGTGACGGTCGCCAGGTCGATGCCGCTGTCGTGAGCGAGCTTGCGAACGATCGGCGTGACGTATGCGGCATTGGACACGCCCGTGGGCTGCGGGGGAGCAGGCGCGGCAGTCGCGACCGGCGTGGATTCCGCGGGAGCAGGTTCTGCGACCGTGGCGGGCGCGGCTGGTGCCGGTGCGGCAGGAGCTGGCTCCTCGGTGTCGACGTCGGTGGATGGTACTTCGATTTCTGGTTCGGGAGCCGGGGCAGGCTGTTCGGCAACGGGCGCCTCAGCGACCGGCGCTTCGGCGACGGGTGCTTCGGCGACGGGAGCTGCAGCAACGGGTGCCTCGGCAACGGGTGCCTCGGCCACTGCTGTTTCCGCTGCCGGTGCCTCGGCGACTGGAACCTCTGCCGCAGGCTGTGGTGCCGCCGCCTCGGCCGAACCCTCGGCGGGCGCGGCTGGTGCAGCAGCGCCGCCACCGGATCCATCACCAATCGTTACGAGAGGCGTGCCGACCTCGACGGTGGCGTCCTCGGCAACCAGGATCGCCTCGATGATGCCAGCGATAGGCGAAGGGATCTCGGTGTCAACTTTGTCGGTCGAAACTTCGAGCAATGGCTCGTCAACCTCGACCCGGTCGCCGACGTTCTTGAGCCAGCGGGTTACCGTGCCCTCTGTGACACTCTCGCCGAGTGCCGGGAGGTTGACGGATTCGCTCATCAGTGATGCTCCTTATTACCGAATGCTGCGGGTCTAGCTTAGTTCTGGGCTTGTCGCTGAGGCCTAAATGGCGTGCAGCGGCTTGCCGGCGAGTGCGAGGAAGGCCTCGCCCAACGCCTCGTTCTGAGTTGGGTGCGCGTGGACGAACGGGGCAATGTCTTCCGGGTACGCCTCCCAGTTGACTGCGAGCTGTGCTTCGCCAATGAGTTCGCCCACGCGAGCGCCGATCATGTGGACGCCAACGACGGGCCCATCGTTGACTCGAACGACCTTGATCGAGCCCGAGGTTCCGATGATGTGGCTCTTGCCGTTGCCAGCCAGGTTGTAGTCATACGCGGTGATCTTGTCGGCGCCGAACTTCTCTGCCGCCTTAGCCTCCGAGTAGCCGATCGAGGCGACTTCTGGGTCGCTGTACGTGACCTTCGGGATGTTGATGTCGTCGACAACAATCGGGTTCAGCCCGGCAATTTCCTCGGCAACGAAGATGCCCTGCTGGAATCCGCGGTGCGCGAGTTGCAGTCCGGGGACGATGTCACCGACGGCGAAGACTCCGGGAACGGATGTCGCGAGGCGCTCGTTCGTGATGACGAAGCCACGGTCCATAGTGACGCCAGCCTCTTCGTAGCCGAGGTTCGCGGTGCGCGGTCCACGTCCGACAGCGACGAGTAGCAGCTCGCCGTCGAAGGTCTGCCCGTCTTCGAGCGTGACAACGACGCCCTTGTCATCCTGAGTGACACTCTGGAAGCGCACGCCGAGGCTGAAGTTGATGCCACGCTTGCGGAAGGCGCGTTCGAACTGCTTGCTGACCGACTCGTCCTCATTCGGTACAAGGTGCGGCAGAGCCTCGATGATCTGGACTTCGGCGCCCCACGACTTCCACACGCTCGAGAATTCGACGCCGATGACGCCGCCACCCAGCACCAGGACCTTCTTCGGTACGAAGTCGAGTTCGAGTGCCTGCTCGGACGTGATGACACGGCCGCCGATTTCGAGACCAGGAAGCGACCGCGAATACGATCCGGTCGCGAGAATAATGTTCTTGCCGGTCAGAGTGTCTTCGCCGACCTGAACAGTCGTAGGCGAACTGAGCTTGCCTTCACCCTCGATGACGGTGATCCCGCGGGTCTTGATCAGTCCCTGCAGTCCCTTGTACTTGCTAGCAACGATGCCCTCGCGATAGGCGGTGACCGCGGCGATGTCGATTCCGCCGAACGTGTTCGTTACGCCGTACTTCGCGGACTCGCGGGACACGTCCGCAACCTCAGCCGAGTGAAGGAGGGCTTTGGTCGGAATACAGCCGACATGGAGGCACGTGCCACCGAGCTTGTCTTTCTCGACGAGGGCTACGGAGAAGCCCAGCTCGCTCGCTCGCAGCGCGGCGGCGTAGCCACCGCTGCCTGCGCCGAGTACCACGATGTCAAAGTTCTGCTCAGACACGGAAAAAGCTCCTTGGTGCGCTCTCGAGTGCTCGCGGCCAACGGACAGGATGCGCCAGCGGCCGAATGGGCGGGTCTGCCCGCCTCAAAAACCTTACTACGCGGCAGAAAATTCCCGGGCAAGCGCGAGCAGGGCGCGCACAGTTACGCCCGTCGGTCCTTTGCCTACGTATCCGTGGCCGCCACTCTTGTTGTCTGAGGGCCCCGCGATGTCGATGTGCGCCCACGGGATGGAGTGCTTGTCGTCGCCCTCGCCGTTGGTTCCCACGAATTCGGACAGAAAGACGCCACCGGCCAGCATTCCTGCCGCCGTATTACCGGGCTTGGAGTTTGCGATGTCCGCGACGTCTGACGACAGGATTGTGCGAACCTCGGCGGGAAGCGGCATGGGCCAAAATGTCTCCCCGACCCGCTTGGCGGTCGCGACGACCTGCGCTACTAGGTCCTCGTCGCCCATGACACCGCAATAGCGGTTGCCCAGGGCGACAACCTGAGCACCGGTGAGGGTCGCCACGTCGATGATGGCATCAGGATGCTCGTCGCTTGCCGCCACGATGCCGTCTGCCAGTACGAGCCGTCCCTCGGCATCGGTGTTCAATACCTCGACCGTCTTGCCACCTTTCATGTGCAGCACGTCGTTGGGCTTGATGGCGTTGCCACCGGGCATGTTTTCGGCGATACACAGCCAGGCTGTGATGCGCAGCGGGATAGCGAGACTCGCCGCGGCAAGCGTGACGGCAAGAACCGTTGCAGCGCCGGTCATGTCGTATTTCATCCCCACCATCGATGCCGGTGGCTTGAGCGAGATGCCACCAGAGTCGAAGGTGATCCCCTTGCCGACGAGAGCGAGGTGCTTGGTCGCACCCTGTGGCGAATAGCTCACCTTGACGAGACATGGGCCGTGCGCAGAGCCCTTGCCCACGCCGAGGATGCCGCCAAAGTTGCCCGCCAGCAACTCCTTTTCGCCCAGAATCTCGACCTTGACCGGAGCTCCGCTGGCGAGTTCGAGAGCCTCCTGCGCGAACGACTCGGGGAACAGGTGCGACGAGGGGGAATTCACCAGGTCACGGACGGTATGCATCGCTCTCGCCACGATGGTCGCCTGCTCAGCGAGCTTCTTCGCGTTCTTGGCGGCTCCGAGCACGACGATCGCGGTCGCGGGCGTCTTAGCCGGCTCCGGGCCCGGCGAGCGGAAGGTGAGGTAGGAGTAAGCACCGATTCCGGCGCCCTCGAGAATCGCGAGCAGATCATCCGAAGTGTCAACGGGAAGAGCCAGTCCGAGCGAGGCAACGCCGCGAACCTGGCGCGCAACTGTTCCCGCCGCATAGCGCAGTTCATTTGTGCGCGGCGCTACGCCGAGTCCCACGAGCGCGATCGATCGAGCGGCGATGCCGTCGACGGCCGTCAGCCTTCGCACTTCATCCTGACTGCCGGTGATGCCGATGGCTGACAGGGAGTCGGCCAGAGTCACGAACCGAGGGTCGTCGCTCAGAAGCTTCGGTCCCGTATCTGTCTTCTGAACACCGAGCACGAGCACGTCCACGTCGACCTCCGTGGCGGATTGCGAGCTAACGGTCAGCACTGGCACTGTCATTCGGCAATGGTAACCGCGCTGCCCTAGCCCTACAGTGCGCGTGTTCGCTGTGGGCGTGCCTACGCCGCCGGGTGCCTGTCGAGGCCCGCGATTAGAGTTGGAACGTGCACAATCCGGACCGTCTCTTCGAGCTTCTCACCGATCTCGCCGACGTGCCCGAAGGCCTGCCACTGGTTGGAGCGCTGACTGGATTTGCGGATGCCGGTGGTGCGGTGTCGCAGCTGAGTGAACATCTGCTCGACAGCCTCGACTACGCAACGATTGCGGAGTTCGACAACGACGCGCTGCTCGACTACCGCGCTCGCCGACCCACCATCTACTTCGACGAAGACCACATCGCGGACTACACGCCGCTACGTCTCGGCCTCTACCTCGCGCACGACGAGATCGGCCAGCCGTTCCTTCTGCTGACCGGATATGAGCCCGACTTTAAGTGGGACGGCTTTACTGCCGCCGTTATCAAGTTCATCGAAGACCTAAAGGTCAAGTCGACGACCTGGGTCCACGCGATTCCAATGCCGGTTCCGCACACTCGACCGATCAGCGTCACCGTGAGCGGAAACCGGGCCGAGTTGATCGAGACCATGTCGATCTGGAAGCCACGCACCCAGGCTCCCGCGAACGCGCTGCACCTCGTTGAGTACCGGCTCCAGGAACTCGGGCACCCGATCGCGGGTTTCGTGTTGCTGATTCCGCACTACCTGTCAGACACGGAGTTCCCGCTTGCTGCAGTTACCGCCCTCGAGAGCGTGAGTGCCGCAACCGGACTGATTTTTCCAACGGATACGCTGCGAGAGGCGGGGCGCGACTTCCTGACCAAGATCGAGAGTCAGGTCGAGAGCAATCCGGAACTAGCCAAGCTTGTGGGCACGCTCGAGGAACGCCACGACAGCTACTTGCAGGACAACCCACTCCGTTCGCCGCTGACCGACATCGACGGCGAACTGCCGTCGGCGGATGCGATAGCGGCGGAGCTGCAAAACTTTCTCGCGATGCGCCGAGACGACGAGAGTCCCTCGATCTAAACCCCCACTCGATAGGCTGACCGCGTGAATTCGCGGCGTGCCTGGGTGGTCTTCGGCTTCGCCGTTTTCGACTACATCATGGCGGTGCTCCAGCGCTCGTCGCTCGGAGTCGCGGGAGTCGAGGCCACCGATCGCTTTCACGTCTCGGCCGCAGTGCTGTCCAGCCTCGCGGTCATCCAACTGATCGTCTACGCGGGCCTCCAGATTCCCGTCGGCGTGATTCTCGACCGGGTTGGTCCGCGCATCCTGCTGGCGACCGGCGCCGGGCTCATGGTGCTTGGCCAGTCCACGCTTGCACTTGCCCCGTCGATCGGCTTTGCGATCGTGGGGAGGGTTCTACTCGGCGCGGGCGATGCCATGACGTTCATCTCTGTACTCCGGCTGCTGCCAAATTGGTTCTCCGGGCGTCGGCTTCCGATTGTTTCGCAGTGGGTGGGCACGCTCGGGCAAGTGGGCCAGATACTCTCCGCAGCGCCGCTCACCCTGCTGCTGGGCGCGGTCGCGTGGACCCCAACCTTCCTGATCCTGGCCGGCGCTTCGACCCTGGGGCTCATCGGAGTCCTGCTCTTTGTCGACAATGGCATTACCCCGGTCACTCGCTCGATGCCGGCCGTTGCGGGTCAGGGTGTTTCGCCGTTGCGACACATTCGGGACGCTCTGGCCCGCCCGGGCACCCGGCTCGGATTCTGGTCGCACTTCGTGACGCAATCGTCGGGCACGGTCTTCGCACTGCTGTGGGGATTCCCGTTCCTCTCGATTGCGCTGGGATATGGCCCATCGAATGCCTCGCTGCTACTTACGCTCATGGTCGTCTCAGCCATTGTCGTCGGGCCGATTCTCGGCCTCCTCACCGCGCGCTTTCCGCTGCGGCGAAGCAGCATCGTGCTCGGGATCGTGATCGGTATGGCAGTCGCGTGGGGGATCGTACTGGGATGGCCGGGACGTCCACCGGTGTGGAGCGTGGTCGTTCTGGTCGTGGTGATCGCCATCGGCGGTCCGGGCTCCCTGATTGGTTTTGATTTTGCCCGCACCTTTAACCCGCTCCGCAGCCTCGGATCGGCGAATGGAATCGTCAACGTTGGGGGATTTCTCGCCTCATTCGTGATGATGTTCGTCATCGGTGTTGTGCTCGACTCGATAAATCGCGCAACGGGGGGATCATCAAGCGCATCCAGCCTGTACTCGCTCGCCGGATTCCGAATCGCGTTCCTGGTGCAGTACGTGGTGGTTGGCACCGGGGTCGTCTTTCTGACCATCGCCCGTCGCCAAACCAGACGACGCCTGCACGAACAAGAAGGAATAGAAGTAGCTCCGCTCTGGGTTGCACTAATGCGGGCCTGGCGGCACCGCGGCATCCGAGGGACCCGATAGTCCATGAGCGACCCGATGGCAAGAGCCGGGTGGGAAACGTGCAATAATCGACGTTGTAGACCCTGTTAGGGCCTGTACGCACTGTTCACCTTTGTGGTGACCGGCGTCAGGACTTGACAAGGGTCTTAGTTGTGCCGCCGCACGGCAACAACACAGCGCACGGAAACAACACAGACGGTAACAACACAGATTTTTGCGCCGCGAAGCAGCGACCACGAACACGGTGTCTACGAAGTACTAAGCAACAGCAATCAATACCCCTAAAGACGAAGGATGGGTGTTCGCATGGCGACCCGGACCAAGAGTGCTACCACGATCGAACCGGCAGAGGCTGTCGCTGGGCTAGTACCCGCGGCAAAGCGCCCTAGCCGCGCTGCGGCGAAGGCGGCAGCTGCTGCCAGCGCGGCGGTGACCGAGGTCGTTGCCCCCGCAAAGTCGCGGGCCAAGGCTGCTCCGGTCGAGAAGGCAGCCCCGGCGGCAAAGGCTGCAGCAGCCAAAAAGGCCCCGGCATCACGCCGCGGTGCCAAGGCTGCAGCAGCAGAGGTTTCCGGCGACGGTACCGATGAGGATGTCGACCTGGTTGTCGTCGACGAAGAGGACGACGTCGAGATTGATGACGAGGCACTGGTGGTCGAGGTCGTCGAGGTGGTTGAGGTAGTCGCCGTCGACGGTGACGATGTCGCGGCCGATGACGATGACGATGATGACGACGACAAAGTGAAATCGGATGAGGAGCTGCCCCAGGGTGCCCTCGTTCTCTCCCTCGTCGACGATGAAGACGAAGTACCGGTCTACTCGAGTGCAATCACTGGCGCGACGGCCGACCCGGTCAAGGACTACCTGAAGCAGATCGGTAAGGTCGCGCTTCTGAACGCGGCCGAAGAGGTCGAACTGGCCATGCGTATCGAGGCAGGCCTCTTCGCCGAAGACAAGCTCTCCCAGATGAGCGAGAGCGAGCGTCGTTCGACGCTGGGCCGCGAGCTGCTCTGGGTTGCAAAAGACGGCCAGCGCGCGAAGAGTCACCTTCTCGGTGCCAACCTTCGCCTCGTGGTTTCCCTCGCAAAGCGTTACACGGGTCGCGGAATGCAGTTCCTCGATCTCATTCAGGAAGGAAACCTTGGCCTCATCCGCGCCGTCGAGAAGTTCGACTACACGAAGGGCTTCAAGTTCTCGACCTACGCAACGTGGTGGATTCGTCAGGCGATCACTCGTGCGATGGCCGACCAGGCACGCACGATTCGTATTCCGGTACACATGGTCGAGGTCATCAACAAGCTCGCCCGGGTTCAGCGCCAGATGCTTCAGGACCTCGGTCGCGAACCAACTCCCGAGGAGCTGAGCCGCGAGCTCGACATGACCCCAGAGAAGGTCATCGAGGTGCAGAAGTACGGTCGCGAGCCGATCTCGCTTCACACCCCGCTCGGCGAAGATGGCGACAGCGAGTTTGGTGACCTCATCGAGGACACCGAAGCCGTCGTGCCCGCGGATGCCGTTGGCTTCACAATGCTGCAGAAGCAGCTGGAGAGCCTGCTCGACTCCCTCTCGGAGCGCGAGGCCGGTGTAATTCGCATGCGATTCGGACTCGGCGACGGGATGCCGAAGACGCTAGACCAGATCGGCGACACGTTTGGGGTTACGCGCGAGCGCATCCGCCAGATCGAGTCGAAGACCATGGCGAAGCTTCGTCACCCGTCCCGCTCGCAGTCGCTGCGCGACTACCTCGAGTAAGCCAGTGCGCGCACCGCGCCTGCTGCTCACACTGCGCTTGTTGATAGCGGTGGGGGTGGCCAAGCTCGCGGGTGTGGCTATTCGCGCGATCGGCCGGCAGGGAACTCACACCCCCGGCCTGATCGCGCGGAAGCTCTACCCGGGAATCATCGGCGCGATCCGCCATCCGGCGCGCGTGGTGGTGGTAACGGGCACAAACGGTAAGACCACGGTGTCGAACCTGCTCACTGAGGCACTCCTGGGCGAGGGAATGCGCGTTGCGAGCAACCGCATCGGATCTAACCTTGCTGCCGGCATCGCAACGACGCTTGTTGGCGCCGTGAGCTGGACCGGCAAGCCGAGAGTCGATATCGCCGTCCTGGAGATGGATGAGCGGTCCGCAAAACTGGTGCTCCCGGGGCTCGCCCCCGATGTTCTGGTGTGCATGAACCTCACCCGCGACTCGATCAAGCGAAACGCCCATCCCGCGTACATTGCATGGATCGTGTCGTCGGCGCTGTCTGAATCCACCAGCCTCGTGCTCAACGCGGACGACCTGATCGCCTCGTCGCTCGGGACTGAAGCCAATCCGCGCACCTACTTCGCTGTCGACCGCTTGCCAACGGACGGGACCACGCCGCGCGGCGCAGCGGTGGATGTCGCGATCTGTCCGGTGTGCGATTCTCGGCTCGAGTGGGACTACTGGCGGTTCAACCACATTGGCAAGGCACACTGCCCAACGGGCGACTTCCGTTCACCCGAGGCGACCTTTCGGGCGACTGAAATTGATGCTTCGGCCGGTCGGGTCACGCTCGAGCTCGACGGCGAGAGCCGCCAGGCTCGACTCATCAACGACAACATCGTCAACGTGTACAACGAGATTGCCGTCGCCGCGACGCTCGATCGTCTCGGGGTGACGAAAGATCGCATTGTGGCAGCCTTCGAGCACCTGGAGCCACCGACGACACGGTTTGCGCTCGAGGTCGTCGGCCGGGTGCAACTCGTGCGGCTGCTGACGAAAGGGCTGGTCGGCGTCGCCTGTTCGCGGGCGTTCGAATATCTGGCGACTTTTGCTGGTCGCAAGGCAATCGTGCTCAACATCGATGAGGTCAGCGAGCGCGTGACCGAGGTCGAGAACACCGCCTGGACTTACGACGCCGACTATGAATACCTAGCGAACGACTCGCTCGGTCAAGTTGTCGTCGGGGGAGTACGGCGGTACGACCAGGCGCTGCGGCTGGCAATCGCCGGCGTCGACCCCGCGCGCATCGTGACCGTCCAGTCGGAGATCGCGGGGGCGGATCAGGTTGAGCTCGAGGGAGTCGACGACGTCTTTAACCTTCACAGCGTGCACAACGCCGTAATCACTGGCACGCCGGTGCAGGAACGACTTCGAGCTCGACTGCAGGAGCGCCAGTGAGTCGCGCGCTAACCATCGAGATGCTGTTCCCGGAGATCGCAAATCTTCATGGGGACAACTTCAACATCACGTACCTGTCGCAGTGTCGCCCTGACGCGCGGGTGATTCGCACCGGGCTCACCGACACGCCGGCCTTCGTCTCAGGTCCCGTCGATCTGATCTACCTCGGCCCTTTGACCGAGCAAGGACAACTCAAGGCTGTCGAACGGCTGACGCCGCACCGCGACCGGATCGAGGCGCTGATCGAGTCGGGAACGATGTTCCTGTTCACCCACAATGCGCTCGAAGTTCTGGGTACCCGCATTCGCAACGACGAGATGCACTACGACGTGCCCGGCGTTGGCATCTTCGAACTGGAGTCGACCCTCGCGATGTTCGGACGGTACAACGGCAAGGTCATTGGCACGGTGCCGGGGGTCGGGCCTGAGCATCCGGTCGTCGGCTACAAGTCGCAGTTTTCGATGGTTGCCGCGCCCGAGTCCCTGCCTGGGTTCTTCACCGCGGATCGCGGGATCGGTCGCAATTCGGCCACTGCAGTCGAGGGTGTTCGCAGAAACAACTTTCTGGGCACCTCGCTGCTTGGGCCGATTCTTGTTGACAACCCGCACTTCGCGCGGGCTCTACTCGCGCAGCTCGACCCGGACACCGAGCCGATGCTTGCTCATGAGGAATTTGCGCTGGCGGCCTACGATGCCCGACTCGCCGACTTTAGGGATGAGCGCCGCTGGCACCCCTTCGAGCGCATCCGATCATCTGCGTAGATCGCGGTGGCGTCGTCTGTGGCGAGTCATCCGCAGGATCGGGACCGGGCTATGTCGCTGCGCTCATGAGTCAGCAAAGCATCCACCAAGCCGCGGGAATCACCTATAGGTGATTCGGCCCTAAGTTACGCGTTCTGCTCGTCGAGCAGGCGATAGGACTCGTCGTGCCACTCGAGTGCGGTGGTCGACAGCTTGTCTTTGAACTGGGCCGCGTGGTGTGCGCAGAAGAGAAGTTCGCCCGTGCTCATGGTCGCTCGTACGTAGGCCTGTGCACCGCAGCTGTCGCAGCGGTCGAGTCCGGAAAGCTGGTACGCGGAGTGAAGCTCGATCTCGTTCTCGGTGATCTGCGACATTGGCTGCTCCTTCGGGTTCCAGTTTCTTATCGTTCCGTGACTCTATACAAACATGCTCGCGTTACAGACGTGGGTCATTCGCTCGGTATTTCCACGCTATTTCGCTCTGCGCGCAAAGTAGAGGGCCGAAGTACCCCAGTCCGGGTGTCGATCGCGCCGAGGTCGCACCCAGTAATTAGTCTTGAGAGGTTCCACGCCAAAGTTCATAAGGAGTTCTCGTGGCAAGTTCCGACTACTCCGCGAGGCACCTCTCGGTGCTCGAGGGGCTTGAGGCTGTCCGCAAGAGGCCCGGCATGTACATCGGGTCGACGGATGCCCGCGGCCTCATGCACTGTCTTTGGGAGATCATCGACAACTCGGTCGACGAGGCTCTCGCTGGCCACGGATCAACCATCGAGATTGTGCTGCACCCCGACAATTCCGTTGAGGTTCGCGATCGCGCCCGCGGCATCCCCGTCGACATCGAACCAAAGACCGGTCTCACCGGCGTCGAGGTCGTGTTCACGAAGCTGCACGCCGGCGGCAAGTTTGGCTCGGGCTCATACGCGGCGTCCGGAGGTTTGCACGGCGTCGGCGCCTCAGTCGTCAATGCGCTGTCCGAGCGCCTCGATGTCGAGGTCGATCGTGACGGCAAGACCTACGCAATGTCGTTTCACCGCGGCGAGCCCGGCACGTTCGCAGATACCGACCCAGCAGTCCCGACCCCGGATGCCCCATTTTCGCCGTTCCTTTCCGGCAGCGAGCTGCGCATCGTCGGCAAGGTTGCCAAGAACGTCACCGGCACGCGCATCCGCTACTGGGCCGACTCGCAGATCTTCACTCGTGGCGCGGATTTCCAAACCGATGAACTCATGGCACGTGCTCGACAGACGGCCTTTCTCGTGCCAGGAATCAGCCTCGACATCGAAGACCGTCGCGGCGCCGAGCCCATCTCGTCCTCGTTCAGTTTCGCCGGCGGCATCTCCGAGTTTGTCGAGTACCTGGCCCAGGACGCCCCGCTCACCGACACCTGGCGGATGCAGGGTGCCGGTACCTTCACCGAGACGGTCCCCGTGCTGCAGCCGACCGGCGCAATGATGCCAACCGAACTCACGCGTACCTGTGACGTTGACATCGCACTTCGCTGGGGAACCGGCTACGACACGGTTTTCAAGAGCTTCGTCAACATCATTGCGACGCCCAAGGGCGGCACTCATCAGGCCGGTTTTGAACAAGGCATGATGAAGTTTCTCCGGTCGCAGGTCGAACTGAACGCGCGTCGGCTCAAGGTGGGTACCGACAAGCTCGAGAAGGACGACATTCTCGCGGGACTGACCGCCGTGCTCACGGTTCGGCTGCCCGAGCCGCAGTTTGAGGGCCAGACCAAGGAAGTTCTGGGAACGCCGGCCGTGCGCAACATCGTCGCCGCGGTCATCGCGAAGACCATGGCAGAGAGGTTCGGTTCATCCAAGCGCGACGACAAGGCGCAGTCGGCGCTCGTGCTCGACAAGATCGTCGCGGAGATGAAGTCGCGCATCTCGGCACGCGCCCACAAAGAGACTCAACGACGTAAGAACGCCCTCGAGAGTTCGTCGCTGCCTGCGAAACTCGTCGACTGCCGATCGAATGACGTACTCAACACGGAGCTAATGATCGTCGAGGGTGACTCAGCGCTCGGCACCGCAAAGCTCGCCCGTGATAGCGAGTATCAGGCGCTTCTCCCCATCCGGGGCAAGATCCTCAACGTGCAGAAGGCATCCGTTTCCGACATGCTCGGCAACGCCGAGTGTGCCTCGATCATTCAGGTGGTGGGGGCGGGTTCTGGCCGCACCTTCGATATCTCGCAGGCGCGCTACGGCAAGATCATCATGATGAGCGACGCCGACGTCGATGGTGCCCACATCCGCACTCTGCTACTGACCCTGTTCTTCCGCTATATGCGGCCCATGATCGAAGAGGGTCGAGTATTCGCCGCCGTGCCTCCGCTCCATCGCGTGATCGTGATGAATCCCGGCTCAAAACCCAACGAGACGATCTACACCTACTCGGAGGCCGAACTTGCCGGTGTGCTCGCAGGGCTTAAGCGATCAGGCAAGCGCTACCAGGACCCCATCCAGCGCTACAAGGGACTCGGCGAGATGGATGCCGACCAGCTCGCGACAACCACAATGGATCGCCGTCATCGCACCCTGCGGCGCGTCACAGTCAAGGATGCTGCTGCCGCCGAGGAGGCGACAAGGGTTTTTGAGCTTCTCATGGGCAATGAGGTGGCGCCCCGAAAAGAGTTCATCGTCGCGGGGGACGGATTCGATCGATCGCGAATTGACTCCTAGCTAAACTCAGCACACATGGGTCGTCGGCTGCTCTCGATCGCTGGTGCGACGATCCTGATTGCTGCGGTTACCGCGCTGATCTTTCTTATTCGGGCGGGCGATCCTTCCGGCTCCAACTGGCCGATCCACTTCGAACTGCGCTCGAGCGACAACGGAGTGCTCTTCCAATTTGCCCAGGACGTAGTCCGAGGCAGGCCACTCGACTGGAGTTTCTCGCCACAGGTCTTTGTCTTCCCCGAGATCCCGATCAGTCTCGTTGCGTACCTGGTGGCCGGTGGAGCCGTTCAGGTGTACTTCCTGATCGTCGCGGCGATCAACAACGCGCTACTGTTCGTCGGGCTGTTCGCCGTGGTGCGGCACCTCTATCGAGGCGAGTCTCTCGCGCGTCGCCTTCTCCGCGCTGGTATTGCGATGTTTCCGCTGCTCCTGTTGCCACTCCTCGGAAGCACCTGGTTGTTCGAATACCAGCTTGCGCCGACCTACTACTTCGGCATGTACCTGGTAATAGTTGTCGCGCCGATGCTGTTCCTGGGGTGCGCGCCGTGGGTAAAGATCGCAATCGCTACTGGGATCGCGCTGATCGCAGCGTCAAACCCGCTCACGCTGGTGTTCACTGTGCCCGCACTCGCCTGCGTGCTGGTCGTGCGCGGCGTGGCCGACGGGATTCGCGGGGTGGCGCGACCGGCACTTTTCGCGGCCGGTGCAATTACCGGCGCGCTGATCATTCGACTCGTGTTCTTTGGCCGGCTGCAGGGAGCCTCGCCGCTTGCCTATGTATCGACGTCGATCTTCTCCGCGCGCGTGCAAGTCATCTTCGGCTACCTTCGGTCGCTTCTTGGCGCTCCCGCCACTGCGGCAGTCGTCGTGCTCGGCTGCTTCCTTACGCTGGCTGGCTTCGGCGTCGCGGTGTGGATTGCGGTTCGCATACTTCGCGGACGGCAGCGCGCTCGCGGGGTTCCCGTGGTCGCGCTGTACTACGCGCTAGTACCGTTCACGGGTCTGGTGTGCACCGCCCTCCTGCTCATCACGGACTACCTGTACCTGTGGCCGGTTCTGATCCTGCCGATCGTGCTCGTGTTACTTCCCCTGCCGCGTAGTTGGGTGCCGTGGGGCGCGGTTGTGATGGCAGCGAGCCTTGTTGTGGCGGGATCGATCACGGGCGGCGTCGTAAACCTCGCGCGGGTATCGACCTACTTCACCTATCGCAGCGCGGAGGCCCGGTGCCTTGATGCGAAACTTCCGACCGGAATGACCGTCGGCTACGCGACCTTCTCGGATGCGCGCAGGATTGAACTCACATCGCAGCGCGGTATTCGTTTGATCCAGCTGAAGAGCAGTGGCGTTCGCGCATACTGGCTGACGAACCGTGACTATGCGCGGGACAGTGTCGGGCAATTTTTCTATGTCAATGCGCACGGCGATGAAGCAGCAATCGACGTTGGGTACCTCGAACGTCACTTCGGTAAACCCGACGCCTCGTTCACCTGCGCACCGGGAGAAACCGTGCTGATCTACACAGGGTCTAGCGCAGTGGCCAAAATAAAGGCTCGCTACGCGACGCTCCCGGCACCATAGGGTTGATTCATGGCGCCCGGCTCCCACCCTTCCTCTGTGGTCTACACGGCACTGTTGGGTGGCTACGAAACGCTCAATGAGGAGCAGTACGTCGGGAACGGCGACGCGCGATTCATTTGTTACACGGATGACCCCCACCTGGTAAGCGATGTCTGGGACATCCAAGTTGTCGAACCTCTTTTTCCTGACGATCTGGCGCGCAGCCAGCGTGACATCAAGATTCGGGGCACTCGAGAGCTCGATCGGTTCGACCGAACGCTGTACATCGACAATTCCGTTTCGCTCACCGGACCAGCGACTGTCATTCTCGATGGCTGGCTGAGTGCTCATGACCTCGCGGTGCCGCTTCACAGCTTTCATCCCACGGTTCTCGACGAGTTCCGTGCCGTGCTCACCCTTGGTTTCGACGATCCGGCCAGAGTGGGCGCTCAGCTGGAAGATTATGCAGAGACAGACCGAAACCTTCTCCGCGAACGTCCCTCCTGGAACGGGATGATCGCTCGCAGAAATACCCCGGAAGTGCAGCGCACTATGTCGCAGTGGTTCGATGAGATTGTCCGGTATTCACGTCGCGACCAACTCTCTGCGAATCGTGTTTTTGGCCGAACCGGAATCTCGGTGAATCGGGTGGAAATCGACAACAACGTGTCCGAGGTGCATCGGTGGCCCGTCGACTTGGGGCGATCCGCATCGGCCCGAGACGTACGGGAGCAGTACGGCGTCGCGAATCTTGCACGCGTACACCAACTTCAGCTCGAACTCGCAGGCGTAGGAGGAATCGAATGAGAATCGGTGTCATTGGGCGCGGGCACGTCGGTCAAAACGTCGTCGCTCAGTTCGAGTCGCGAGCGACCGTGGTGTCCTATGACCGAAACGACGATGTTCCCTATCCAGCCGATGAGCTGGCAGGTTGCTCGTTTGTCTTGATCTGTGTCGACACCCCGATGGACACCGACGGTTCCCTCAACGTCGACAATGTCGAAAGCGCAATTGCCCAGGTGCCGTGCGAGACGATTGTGATTCGTTCTACAGTCCCACCGGGAACGACGGACAGGTTGGCCGCGAAACTGGGGAAGAACATCTGCTTCTGGCCCGAGTACGTCGGGGAGACCGATTTCGCTGGGGCCTCCTGGGAGACCTTCTCTGCCGCGCGACCGTTCGTCATTCTCGGAGGCGAGCCTGAACTTCGCCGCTGGTTTATCGATCAGCTCGAACCCGTCCTTGGGCCGAACGTCACGTTCCATCAAACGACCGCGGCAGAGGCCGAATTGGTCAAGTTCATGGAGAACAGCTATTTCGCGGCAAAGGTCATCTTCGTGAACCAGTTCCGCGAGCTGAGCGAGAAGCTGGGTCTGGATTGGACGACCGTGCGCGAGGGGTGGCTTCTTGACCCGCGAATCGAACGCGATCACACCTCAGCGTTCGCCGACGCGAGAGGCTACGGCGGTAAGTGCCTTCCGAAGGATGTCTCGGGCATCCTGGCGTTTGCGAAGAGCGAGGGTGTCGACCTGAGCATGCTTGCGGCCGTTCAGGATGCGAACCAGCGCTATCTGTCGTCGCGGCCTGTGTCCTAGCCGCTCGCAATTCGCTCCGCGTCAGGGGAGCGCACGGGACCACGCGGTCTCGTAGTACAGCTGGCCCGACGCGGCGAAAGCTCGGACCTGATGCGTTGCGGCGAGGGCGAGCGCAAGCTCGGAAATCTCGGCGGGAACGAAACCGATCTTCTGCCAAAACGGTCCTGATCGCCGGCTGAACAGCCATGCGCGAGTGGCCCCAAGGGACGCCGCCTGCTCGAGGGCGTACCGTGCGAGCTCTGTGCCACGGCCGGTGCCACGCAACGACGCGTGCACGGCGACGCTCCGAAGTAACGCATCCGCCCCACTGAGTTCGAAGCCGGTGCTGCCGACGATGCGGCCGTCCACATCCAGATCGATCCAGAGGTAAACGTCAGGATCGCCGATGCCGCTCACGGTTAGTCCGGCAGCTCGAAGAAATTCGGTGATCTCGAAGGCGTCGCCGCGTGCCGCGGGAAACGGCGATGGCATTTACAGCGAGGTCCCGATCGAGCCGACGACCGCGTCGAGCGGGGAACCGGAAGCGTCTCGCTTCGCGCCCGAGTCGGGGAGGGTTCTCGCAGAACCATCAGCGCCAACGGCCGTCGCGGGCGCTGGACCAACCCAGGCGACGCTGAGCGCGTGTTCACCCTTGAGAAAACTGTGAGCGCGCACGCCACTGGTCGCGCGGCCTTTGCCCGGGAACTCGCCCAGCGCGGACACCTTTGCTCTACCCGGGTCCGTACCGGCCAGCACCTCAGACGAACCCGAGATCGTCACGACCACGACTTCCTCGCCGGGTTCGACGGCGCCGAAGAAAATCGCGGTCGATTTCGCCGAGATATTCATGCCCGCCATTCCTGCTGCGGAGATCCCCTGAGGACGCACCGCAGCGGCGGCGAAATGCAGGAGTTGGGCATCCGCCGTCACAAATACAAGGTCGTCGCTCTCGGGGCCCTGCGAAACTCCGATCACCTCGTCACCGGTCTTCAGCGAAATGATCTCAAAGTCCGGTTTTGACGGGAGCCCGGGCGAGACCCGTTTGACGACGCCCTGCGCGGTTCCCAGGGCGATCGGTACGTCCGACGAGAGTGAGACCAGGCCGAGCACGCGCTCCTTCTTGTTCGGGAGCGCCAGATAGTCGGCGATGCGAGCACCTGCGGCAAGTTGCACCGAGTTGGCGGGTACGGACGGCAGGTCGACGGCGGTGAAGCGGATCAGCCTACCTAGTGACGTCACGGCACCAATTTCGGCACGGCTGGTCGTATCGACGGTGGACCGAATCGCGTCATGCTTGCTGCGACGCTTTGCTGCAGGCAGCTCGGTACCGTCGTCGGGCAGGTCCACCCGTATCGCGCGGCCGGTCGTGGACAGGTAGACCCGACAGGGCGTGTCGGCGATCTCGAGGTCTGGTGCCGCCGCCTTTGCCGATCGAGACGTCGTTGTGGCAATGGACGGTCGAGCCTCGGTCAGCAATGTGCGTCGCGGGGTTCCGAACTTCTCTGCCGTCGCCTCGAGCTCATCGGAGACAACCCTGCGAATGCGAGCCGGGTCGGACAGGATTGCCTCGAGCTCCTCGATCTCGCGATGTAGCTGGTCGCGTTCGGTCTCGAGCTCGATTCGGCTAAAGCGTGTGAGCCGTCGCAGTCGAAGTTCGAGGATGTACTCCGCCTGCACCACGCTGAGATCGAACACCTCAACGAGCCGGGCGCGGGCCGCCTCGCTGTCGTCAGACGTTCGGATGACCTGAATGACCTCGTCGATGTCGAGGATCGCCACCAGCAGTCCCTCAACGAGATGCAGGCGTTCCCGGCGGCGTTCAAGCCGGTACTGGCTGCGTCGCGTGACGACCGAGAGCCGATGTGCAACGTAGACCTGCAACAGTTCTTTGAGCCCGAGTGTGCGCGGACCGCCGTCGACGAGAGCCACGTTGTTGATATTGAAGCTGTCTTCGAGCGGTGTGAGGCTGAAGAGCTGCTCGAGGACGGCATCGGGACTGAACCCGGTCTTGATGCCGATGACCAGTCGCAAGCCGTGCTTTCGATCAGTGAGGTCCGTGACATCCGAGATGCCGTTGATCTTCTTTGAGTTGACGCCATCTTTGATCTTCTCGATCACGCGCTCCGGGCCGACGAGATAGGGGAGCTCGGTGACAACCAGGCCGGTCTTGCGGGCGGAAATTGCTTCGACGGCGACCTTCGCGCGGGTCTTAAATGCTCCGCGTCCGGTCGAATACGCATCGCGGATGCCGGCCAGACCAATAATCGTGCCGCCCGTGGGCAGGTCGGGCCCAGGAACGAACTCCATGAGTTCGTCGAGCGACGCGTCGGGGTTGTCGAGCAGGTGCCGTGCTGCGCCAATGACTTCGATCAGGTTGTGGGGCGCCATGTTGGTCGCCATGCCGACGGCGATACCGCTTGCTCCATTGACCAGCAGGTTCGGGAACGCGGCCGGAAGCACCTCTGGCTGTGTGAACTGGTTGTCGTAGTTGGGTACGAAATTGACGACGTCTTCGTCGAGTCCTTCTGTCATGGCAAGAGCGGCGCCGTCCAGTCGAACTTCGGTATATCGGGGAGCTGCGGGGCCGTCGTCGAGCGAACCGAAGTTGCCGTGACCGTCGATCAGAGGCACGCGCAGCATGAAGTCCTGGGTGAGGCGCACCATCGCGTCATAGATCGAGGCGTCGCCGTGCGGGTGGAGCTTGCCCATCACATCGCCAACGACACGACTCGACTTCACATGGCCGCGATCGGGCCGCAGGCCCATCTCGGTCATTTGATACAGGATGCGACGCTGGACCGGCTTCAAGCCGTCTCGCGCATCGGGGAGCGCGCGTGAGTAGATGACCGAATAGGCATATTCAAGGAACGAGCCCTGCATCTCGGCCGAGACATCGACATCCTCGATGCGCTCGCCCGGTGCCTCCGCGGTAACACCGCTCAAATTGGAACCGTCAGAAACAGGGGTAGGAGGAGTAGCCATAAGATTGCCCCCATGTTACCGGCGCCCACTGTCGACCGGATTAGCCTTGCCGACGTTTTGCCGAGTTGCCTGCATAGCTTGCGCGCCGAGGACAATCGGTGTGGCCTTGCGCAGTCAAATCGCATCGTGCTCGTGCTCGTCGACGGTCTCGGAGCCGCCGCCTTGCGCGGCCGCGCGGGACACGCACGAGCGCTGAGCGCAGCATCCGGATCGCCGATCGATACTGTGTTTCCGACTACCACCGCGGCAGCGTTGGCCTCGCTCACAACGGGCGAGTTGCCGGGGCAGCACGGCCTTGTGGGGTACTCGGTTCTCGACGCGGCGAATGACCGGATCGTCAACCAGCTGAGTGGGTGGGATGACCGCCTCGACCCGTTGACCTGGCAACGAGAACCAACGGTTTTCGAGCGCGCGGTGGCGGACGGGTTCTCTGCCGTCGTGGTGGGACCGGCGCGCTATGCGGGGAGCGGCTTCACGCGCGCCGTTCTGCGGGGCGCAGAATATCGCTCCGCCGCATCCGTCGCCGATCGTTTCGCCGTCGCCGCATCATGGCTCCGCGAGTCGGGGCCGTCGGGCATCCTCTACCTCTACATACCCGAACTCGACTCGGTCGCGCACGCCCTGGGCTGGGAGTCGCCCGAGTGGACCGAGCGCCTCGAAGAGGTCGACAGCGAGGTGCGGAAGCTTGCCGCGAAACTAGCCGCCACCGACGGGATGCTGGTCACGGCCGACCACGGGATAGTGGATGTTCCGCCGCGCTCGCACGTTCTGATCGATACCGCGCCAGACCTTGTGGCGGGTATCCGGTTCGTGGCGGGTGAACCGCGCTGCCTGCAGTTGCATTTCGAACCGGACCTGTCAGAGACGCATGCGGATGTGCTGGTCGCGCGGTGGCGAGAATCCGAGTCCGATCGCTCGTGGGTAGCTACTCGAGCCGAGGCGATTTCGGCGGGCTGGTTTGGTGAGGTTTCGCCTGAGGTGGCGCCGCGGATCGGCGACCTGCTGGTCGCGGCACGAAAGAACATCGCGTACTACGACGGTCGAACGGCGAAGTCGACGTCGCTGGCCATGATCGGCCAGCATGGCTCGTGGTCGCCCGCGGAGCTGCAGATCCCGCTGCTGCGCTTCGGAGCCTTGAACTAGCCAGCTACCTCAGCGAGCTATGCCAGGTCGTCGTCGGGGCGTGCGCCGAAGACGATCTCGTCCCAACTCGGCATGGCCTGGCGACCCTTTCGAACGCGGGGTTGACCGCCTGTGTTGCGTGCAGTCGGCTGACTACCGGTGTTCCGAGCCGCAGGAGCTTCCTCGGCCGGGGGCTCGACGGCAGTCTCGACGATCCGCATCGCGGGCGCGGGCTGGCCTTGATCACCGGCAACCGGTGGAGCAAAGGGGGAGATCGACTCGTCGAAGGGCTCGTCGTCATACGAAGCTGCTTCCCGCTCACCGCGGCGGCGGCGAAGGGCGTCGAGCAGATCGGCGGTCTGGTTCATCTCGGACCCGGTGTCGGGAAGCGGCTTCGTGACGTTACGGGTTGCGGCCTCAAGCTGAGCACGCGCCTCAGGCGCATCGGCTTCGCCGAGGTCAAACGCGCCGCTATCGAAGCGACTCGCATCCTGTGGGCGCTCCTCCTGGTGTACGGCGCGAAGGCGGGGAATGAGGGTGCCGGTGGCGTCACCCTGCTGTGACAGCGTGATCGCCTCGTTGTTCATGGGGTCGAGCGCCTGTTTCTTCGGATCGAAGTGCCAGCGCGCGTCGTGATCGATCTGCTGGGCGGCAAACGACAGTTTCACGATCCACCCGGAAGCCGCATCTTTCCAGCTCGCCCAACGCTCGCCGGTCGCTCCGAGGTCCTGCAGTCGAGAGCGAATGGCCATGCCGAAGGTCACCCCCTGCGCGAGCGGGTCGGTCTCGAGCGCGGTGTGGACGGGGACGCTGAGGGCGCTGGTCACGACGAATTCGCGCTCGGCGAGCACCGGTCCCTCGAATCGCTGGATGTGATCCAGCGGCGCCCCTGTAATGGCCGCGACGTCCTCGGCAGACATTCCGGATCGGATGTACGCCTGAATATCGCGGGGTGCGAGCCGTGCACCAATACTCGGATCGGGGGTCACCTGACGAAGCTTTAGTTGCAGTACATCGTCAACGGGTAGGCGGTACCTGGTGCCGTCGTCGTCAGAGACGAGGAGCGCGCCGTCTTCCGTTCCGATTACGCGTAGGTCTTGCATAGTGAAAAGCCCTCCGGCCGCCTGTGATTCTGGTCAAGAATGACACGCAATAGGCATGAATCCGGGGAATAGACCGGGCGTGCCGCGAGTTACATCAGCGCACAGATAGCAACCCCCACCCTGCGGTTTGCTATTCGGTCGCCATTCATGCAAACTGTGGCCGCCGATTGGGAACATTTAGGCACAGAAGAAGTGGATGGGCATGGCAACCGATTACGACGCACCTCGCAAGACCGACGATGATTCCGACAGCATCGAGGCCCTCAAGGAGCGCGTCCCGGACAAGATGTCCGGGCAGGTCGATGTAGACGACGCTGACAACCCCGGCAGCTTCGAGCTCGCGGGTCAGGATCTCTCCGACCTTGACCTCGATGTGGTAGTTCTCCCGCCACAGGCGGATGAGTTCACCTGCGTGAATTGCTTCCTCGTGAAGCACCGCTCACAGCTTGATCACGACACCAAGCTGGGCCCGATCTGCGCTGAGTGTGCGGCCTAGGCTTTCGATTTCGCTTGTTTTAGCGCCGCAATCAGGTCGTTTGGGTGTCTCGTCGAGACGAGCCAGTATGGCGTCGGATCGCTCGAGTCCAGCACGTCGACCCTGACGACCGGTGAGATCCAGCCGCGGATGACCAGCCAGGCGCGGGCATCCAGTTTGGGTCCGCGCTGCTGTGTTGCCTCGTTCCCGGCGAAACCCGTCGCGTCGCCGACGTTGGGCAGGGGCAGGCGCGCGCGCCCCGCAAGGAGTGCGGCATCCGTCACTTCGATCCATGGCGAGCTGATGATGAGCAGTATCACGCACGCCGCGTAGAGCACCGCTGCGCAGACCACGCCCAGCGTGAAGTTGATCGGCAGGAATACCAGCAAGCTCGCGGGGATGACCAGAGCGGTGATCACGAAGATCATGGGTCCGGGAAGTAACCGCTCGCGGTATATCGACATGGCTCTATTTCATCATTCATCTGCACTAGCCTCGACAGGTGGCTGAAGTGATCGAAGTTCTGATCGGCTCTGGGCAGATCCCTGAGTATTCGCACCCCGGAGACGCTGGCGCCGACCTGCACTCGGCAGAGGCGGTTGAGCTCGCTCCGGGCGCTCGCGCGACCGTGGGGACCGGAGTGTCGATCGCTCTTCCCGACGGGTATGTCGGTTTTGTGGTTCCGCGCAGCGGACTCGCGTCCAAGCACGGCATCACGATCGTCAACAGCCCGGGAACAGTAGATGCCGGCTACCGAGGCGAGATTCGGGTGACACTGTTGAATACCGACCTGTCGGCGGGATACTCAATAGCGATCGGAGATCGAATCGCTCAGTTAATCGTTCAGCCCGTGACCCGAGCCCGTTTCATCCAGGTCGATCGACTGCCTGGGAGCGAACGGGGCGAATCGGGTTTTGGATCCACCGGATATTCGACACCGTCGAACGCAATTGGAGATGCGACAAATGGAGCGCAAGCGTGAGTGATGCCACCGGATACGATGCGACACCGGAGGAGCCCAAGTCGGCCCCGGCGGACCGCTCCACCCATGGCCCCCTCGATGAGAGTGAGGCCAACGCCGTCCGACCGTACGTAGACCTCGGCGGTGTGAAGATCGTGCCACGAGCCGACCTTCAGCTGCGGCTCGAGGTCGAGGATGGCACGCAGCGCATTGTCGCTGTCGCAATGGACTACTTCGGCTCCACATTGCAGGTGCAGCCGTTCGCGGCGCCCCGAACGAGTGGACTGTGGGCGGAGATCCGCGGCCAGATCGTCGATCAGATTCAAAAGCAGGGCGGTACGACACGCATTGCCGATGGTCCGTTCGGACCTGAGGTGCTCGCCCAGATCCCGGCAACGGTGGCAGGCGAGACCGGCGCCCGTCTGGTCCGCTTCGTCGGAGTGGATGGTCCGCGCTGGTTCCTTCGGGGCGTGATCTCCGGCGACGCTGCCGTCAACCCGGAGGCGGCTTCACACGTTGAGGATCTGTTCCGCAGTGTCGTTGTCGTGCGTGGCAATACCCCGATGCCGCCTCGCGACCTCATTCCACTAAACATGCCCGCCAACGCTGGGGATGTCTAAGGTCATGCCGCCACAGAAGCCGGCCGCGGACGCCGGCGAGAATGAGCCAACACCAACTTTTTCCGAGTCACTTGCCGCAGCGGCCAAGCAGAGCGGTCTGGGCCAGCTCGCGCCGGGGGAGACGCCGAGTGTCCGTGTGCTCTTGGGCGCCATCGGCGGCGTTCGCGGAATTATCGAGTCGATCATTCCGGGAATTGCCTTTCTCGCGATTTATCTGCCGACACACAACTTGCTGATTGCGGTTCTGGTCCCCGCTTTTATTGCCCTTCTGCTCGTCGTGATCCGGGCGGGCGCAAAGTCGTCAATGTCAAGCGCGGTCACCGGTGCTGTCCTGCTGGCGATCACGGCCGTCTTAACGCTGATCACTGGTCGAGCGGTGAACAACTTTGTTCCGGGCATCCTGATCAACGCCGTCGGCTTCGTGGTCATGCTCACCAGCATCCTCGTGCGCTGGCCCCTCGTAGGCGTAATTGTGGGGCTGCTCTTTGGTGACGTGGATGGGTGGCGAAAGGACGCCGCTAAGCGGCGAATTCTGACGATCGCGACCTGGCTGTGGGTCGGCTTGTTCGCGATTCGACTGGCGATCGAGGTCCCGCTCTATTTCGCCGACAATGTGACGGCTCTGGGCGTCGTGCGCCTCGTTACGAGTGTTCCGTTGTACGCCGTTTGTCTCTGGGGCACCTGGCTTCTGGTGCGCGGTGTCTACGCTGGAGATAGCACGATGGACGACCCGTCCGCGGATTCCGAGACCGACTGATTTGGGTCGTCTCGGCTGCTGCGAGTGGTGCTAGATTTATCTTGATATCAAGATACTTTTGTCAGTATCGAGTTCGGCCAATAGAAATAAGTACGGTGGGAGACGGCAATGGCGGCAGTCAATAGCTTCGGCGCAAAAGACACTCTGACGGTGGGCTCGACGGACTACGAGGTGTTCCGCGTCGACAAGGTCGCCGGTTACGCGAACCTTCCGTTCAGCCTGAAGGTGCTGCTGGAGAACCTGCTGCGCACTGAAGACGGCGCCAACGTCACCAAATCGCAGATCGAAGCGATCGGTGCGTGGGTTCCCGAGGCCGAGCCGGATACGGAGATTCAGTTCACCCCTGCCCGAGTGATCATGCAGGACTTTACGGGCGTCCCGTGCATCGTCGACCTCGCCACCATGCGTGAGGCCGTTGCCGAGCTCGGGGGAGACCCCACCAAGATCAACCCGCTCGCCCCCGCTGAATTGGTCATCGACCATTCGGTGATCGCCGACCTCTTCGGTACCCCGAACGCCTTCGAGCGCAACGTAGAGATCGAGTACGAGCGCAACGGCGAGCGATACCAGTTCCTGCGGTGGGGCCAGACTGCGTTTGAAGACTTCAAGGTTGTTCCGCCCGGAACGGGCATCGTGCACCAGGTCAACATCGAGTACCTCGCGCGTGTGACGTACACCCGCACCGTCGGCGGTGTACTGCAGGCCTATCCCGACACGCTCGTCGGAACCGACTCGCACACCACAATGGTGAACGGCCTGGGTGTGCTCGGCTGGGGTGTCGGTGGCATCGAGGCTGAGGCGGCCATGCTGGGTCAGCCCGTGTCGATGCTCATCCCCAAGGTGGTCGGCTTCAAGCTCTCTGGTTTGATCCCCACCGGTGTTACCGCGACCGACGTCGTTCTGACGATTACGCAGGCGCTGCGCAAGCACGGCGTGGTCGGCAAGTTTGTCGAGTTCTACGGGGAGGGCGTCGCGGCCGTGCCGCTCGCGAATCGCGCAACGATCGGAAACATGAGCCCAGAATTTGGTTCCACCGCGGCGATGTTCCCGATCGATGACGTCACACTCGACTACCTGCGCCTCACGGGTCGCAGCGAGGAGCAGGTCAATCTCGTCGAGGCTTACGCCAAGCTGCAGACGCTCTGGCACGATGCCTCGCGGGAGCCGGTCTTTAGCGAATACCTCGAACTGGACCTCTCGACGGTTGTTCCGTCGATTGCGGGGCCGAAGCGCCCGCAGGACCGCGTCGAACTCAGCAACGCCAAGAGCCAGTTTGAGATCGACCTGGCTTCCTACGCGAGCGACGACGACCTGTCTCGGGTAGATGCCTCGCTTGAGGGTTCCTTCCCCGCGTCCGACCCGAGCGGCTTCACTTCACAGGATGAGTCGAGCGCCCATGAGCGTTCGTACACTCATTCAGCTAACGCCCCCAAGTCGGCATCCCACCCGACCGAGGTCGTGCTGGAGAGCGGCGAGGGGTTCATCCTCGACCACGGCGCCGTCGCGATCGCGGCAATCACGTCCTGCACGAACACGTCGAACCCGTCGGTCATGCTGGCGGCAGGCCTCCTGGCCCGCAACGCGAGCAAGAAGGGCCTTAAGTCGAAGCCGTGGGTCAAGACCACGCTGGCGCCCGGCTCGAAGGTCGTCACCGACTACTACGAGAAGGCGGGACTAACCGGCTATCTCGAGGATCTGGGCTTCTATACCGTCGGGTACGGCTGCACGACGTGCATCGGGAACTCCGGACCACTCATCGATGAGATCTCAGCCGCGGTCAACCAGAACGACCTCGCAGTTACCGCTGTACTCTCGGGCAACCGCAACTTTGAGGGTCGAATCAACCCGGACGTGAAGATGAACTACCTCGCGTCGCCGCCGCTGGTCATCGCCTACGCCTTGGCCGGTTCGATGAACTTCGACTTCGAGAACGACGCACTGGGCGTTGGCTCGGACGGCAATGACGTATTCCTCGCGGACATCTGGCCAGACGCTGCGGAAGTGCAGGCCACGATTGACTCGTCCATCGACACGGGGATGTTCACGCACGAGTACGCGGGTGTTTTCGATGGGGACGAGCGCTGGCGCTCGCTCCCGACACCGACCGGTGCAACGTTCGAATGGGACGAGAAGTCGACCTACGTGCGCAAGCCCCCGTACTTCGACGGCATGACCATCGAGACGACGCCCGTCGCAAGCATCACGGGCGCTCGCGTGCTCGCGAAGCTCGGCGACTCGGTGACAACCGACCACATCAGCCCCGCGGGCAACATCAAGGCGGACAGCCCGGCCGGCCACTACCTGGATGCGCACGGCGTCGACCGTAAGGACTACAACTCCTACGGGTCGCGCCGCGGCAATCACGAGGTCATGATTCGCGGAACGTTCGCGAACATCCGACTGAAGAACCAGCTGTTGGACGGTGTCGAGGGTGGTTACACTCGCGACTTCACCAGGGCGGATGGCCCGCAGTCGTTCATCTACGACGCCAGCGAGAATTACATCGCGGCGGGAATTCCACTCGTAATCTTCGGTGGCAAGGAGTACGGGTCCGGATCATCCCGCGACTGGGCAGCAAAGGGCACGAGCCTGCTGGGCGTCAAGGCGGTCATCAGCGAGAGCTTCGAGCGCATCCACCGCTCCAACCTCATCGGCATGGGCGTTCTACCACTGCAGTTCCCCGCTGGCGAGACGGCAGAGTCGCTTGGGCTGGACGGCACCGAGGTCGTCGATATTACGGGCGTTGAGGAACTCAACGAGGGCCGCACTCCGAAGACCCTCCACGTGGTGGCGAAGCCAAGCGAGAATTCGCCGGCGGGCAAGAAGGACGTCGAATTCGACGCCGTCCTGCGCATCGACACCCCCGGTGAGGCCGACTACTACCGCAACGGCGGAATCCTCCAGTACGTCCTCCGTTCCTTGGTATGAGCTGTGACGCGCGTCAAGCCCCGCGGTTTAGCGCGCCCGAAAGCGTAGGCTGTTTTTGTGAGTCTGCTTGAGAACATCCACGATCCGAGCGATCTTGACGGCCTCTCGGATGCCCAGCTAAACCAGCTTGCGGGCGAGATCCGCGAGTTCCTCGTGACCGAGGTTTCGAAGACCGGCGGGCACCTTGGGCCGAACCTCGGTGTCGTCGAGCTGACCATAGCGATCCACGCGGTCTTCGACTCGCCCAAGGATGCGATCGTCTTCGATACGGGCCACCAGAGCTACGTCCACAAGCTCTTAACGGGCCGGCAGGACTTTAGTCGCCTTCGCGAACTCGGCGGCCTCGCCGGGTACCCGCAGCGCAGCGAATCGGTGCATGACATCGTCGAGAGTTCGCACGCATCGAGCTCGCTGTCGTGGGCTGATGGCATCTCGCGGGCGTTCGAGATGACGGGTCAGAAGGATCGGTTTGTTGTTGCCGTTGTCGGCGATGGCGCGCTCACCGGCGGCATGACCTGGGAGGCGCTGAACAACATCAGTGATGACAACGCCCGCAACCTTGTCATCGTGGTGAACGACAACGGTCGCTCGTATGCGCCGACCATCGGCGGGATGGCGCGGTTCCTGAACACGGTTCGAACGAGGCGCGCCTACCGTACCCTGCATGTCTCGAGCACAAGGGTTTTCAGCCACCTTGGCGGTCCGGCTCGAGCGTTCTATCGGGGTGTTCGCGGCGGTCTGCACGGCTTTCTGGCGCGCTTTACCAACAACGAAGCGCTGTACTCGAACCTCGACATCAAATACATCGGGCCGGTCGACGGTCACGACATTCGCGCGATGGAGCACGCGCTGCGCCAGGCGAAGAACTATGGCGCCCCGGTTCTGGTTCATGCCATTACGCAAAAGGGTCGCGGCTACGAGCCCGCTCTGCATGACACGGCAGACCAGTTCCACGCCGTCGGACACATAGACCCCGAGACTGGCGAGCCGATCGAGACGCCGAGCAGGCCATCGTTTACATCTGTTTTCGCCGATGAGATTCTGCAGATCGCGACCGAGAATCCGCGCATTGTTGGCATCACTGCGGCAATGCTTCGGCCCACTGGTCTCCACCGCTTCGCGGAGAAATTCCCCGACCGCGTCTTCGACGTCGGGATAGCCGAACAACACGCGGTCACCTCGGCCGCCGGTCTCGCCTTCGGCGGGCTTCACCCCGTCGTGGCCCTGTACGCAACGTTCGTGAATCGCGCGTTCGATCAGGTGCTCATGGACGTTGCGCTCCACAAGGCGGGCGTGACTTTCGTGCTGGACCGTGCTGGAGTGACGGGTCCGGACGGCCCGAGCCACCACGGAATGTGGGATCTTGCGATCCTTCAGGTCATCCCGAACATCCGGCTAGCCGCACCGCGCGACGCGACGCGGTTGCGCGAGGAGCTGCGCGAGGCTGTGATCATCGAGGATGCACCGACGGTTGTCCGTTTTTCGAGAGGCTCGGTCGGCAACGAGTACGAGGCGAGTCGACGCACGGTCGACGGGGTCGACGTGCTTCGTGAGGCGGCCCACAAGGATGTTCTCATCGTCACTGTGGGCCCCATGGCCAACCTCGGCTTGCAGGTCGCCGAGCGGCTCGCAGCGCAGGGAATTGGCGCAACCGTCGTCGACCCGCGCTGGGTTGTCCCCGTGCCAGAGAGCGTGATCGCCATGGCGGCCGACTACCGCCTCCTCGTTTCAATCGAGGACGGGGTTCGCGTCGGAGGGATTGGCACGCGAATCCGTCAGGACCTCCGTGCGGCCGGTGTCGATACTGCCGTGACCGAGCTTGGTCTGCCCGACGAGTTCCTGCCCCACGGGTCGCGCGAGGAGATCCTCGACATCGTTGGCTTGAACCCACAAAAGATCGCCCGCGACCTGGTCGCCCAGGTGCTCGGAAGCCGCGTGCCAGTAGCCCGACCACTGCCCGACGACGAGAAGCGCGAAATCAACGCGAATGCGGAGAAGAACGACCACTAGGTCAGCGCGTTTGACTTAGAGTGCACTCTAAGTTCTAGCCTGAAGTCATGACTCTTGTTGGTACATCGTTTTCGATCTCCGAAGCCGCGGAGCGCACCGGTCTGTCGACCCATACGCTGCGGTATTACGAGCGCGAGGGACTCATGCTCGGGGGAATCGGGCGGGCATCCTCGACGCACCGCCGTTATTCGGATGCCGACCTCACCTGGGTCGAGTTTCTGACCAAGCTGCGTTCGACAGCTATGCCGATCGCGAAGGTCCGCGAGTACGTCGACCTCGTACGGCAGGGCGAGGCATCGACACCGGCACGCCTCGAACTTCTGCTCACACACCGCGAATCCGTTATCGCGCAACTGGATGAAATGACCCACAGTCTCGCCGCGATCGACTACAAGATCTCGACGTACAGAAAAGGAAACAAGTGAAGAAGATTACATTGGGCAGTAACCGGCTCGAGGTCTCGCGCCTCGGTCTCGGCTGCATGGGTATGAGTGCGTTTTACACCGGCGCGGGAACGGATGAGCAGGGCTCGATTGCCACAATCCATCGCGCACTGGAGCTCGGCATCACGTTCTTCGACACGGCAGAGATTTATGGGCCGTACGAGAACGAGAGGCTACTCGCGAAGGCTCTCAAGGGGCGTCGCGATGAGGCGGTCATTGCGACAAAGTTCGGCACGCTGAACCACGAAACCAATGAGCGTCAGCTCGATGGCAGCCCAGCAAACGTTCGCTTGTCGGTGGAGGGTTCGCTCGAGCGACTCCAGACCGATCACATTGACCTTTACTACCAGCACCGGATGGACCCGAACGTTCCCATCGAGGACACCGTCGGCGCTCTCGCTGAGCTGATCACCGAGGGCAAGATCGGGGCTTACGGACTGTCCGAAGCGGCACCGGCGACCATTCGCCGTGCGCATGCCGTGCATCCGGTTACGGCGCTACAGACTGAGTACTCACTGTGGAGCCGCGACCCGGAGGCGGAGATTCTTCCGCTACTGCGCGAGCTCGGAATCGGCTTCGTGCCGTATTCGCCGCTGGGGCGTGGATTTCTTACCGGAGCGATTCGCTCGGTCGACGGTCTCGCCGACAACGACTTCCGTCGGGTCAGCCCGCGCTTCGCGGGCGACAACCTGCAGGAGAACCTGCACATCGTTGAGGCGGTGGAGGCCGTTGCAACCGAACTCGGAGCGAAGCCCAGCCAGGTCGCACTCGCGTGGATTCTCGCCCAGGGCGACGACATCGCACCCATCCCTGGCACGAAGCGCGTAGAACGCCTCGAGGAGAACGCGGCCGCGGATGACCTCGTGTTGACTGCGGCTCAGCTGGAGCAGCTTGGATCGATTGCTGCTCCAGCCGGAGACCGCTACGCCGATATGACGCAGGTCAACCGCTAGCCGGGTTACTGGGCCTGCTTGACGATCGGGTTTATCGGCGTCAGGACGAAGTAGTGGGTGAGGATCAACACCGAGTAGACGACATTGCCCTTGGTGTAGGTCCCCACTCCGCCGTAGTTGTAATAGCTGTTGAGAAGGCTCGCGCCGGCGGGAACCTCGAGAGCGCTCGCCACGGCCGCGCCCTCCGCGTCGGTGTCCGGCAGACCCTTCCAGGCCGTTTTGGCAAAGAACACCGTCGTACCAGCGTTCCAGCCGGGAAGCTTCGGAGTTACGTAGAAGCATGTCCCGGTGCAGAGGGCGTACTGCTTTGCCAGTGCTGCGGCATCGGTGGTGATCGGGTCGGACTGCGAGAACAGCGGCGTCGTCTGGAACTGATAGTCGTAGAGGTGCCAGGTCGTCCAGAGGTAGAGCGGTGGGTTATCCGCCTGGGCGGTCCCGGCCATCGCGGGTGCCAGAACCAATGCTCCTGCAGTCAGCGCTGCGGCGGCAGCCAGCTTGATGCGACGAAGGGAAGAACGAGACTGCGACATTGCTGATGCTCCTTTGCCACTGGGATAGCGGCTCAATTGCCGAGCGTAGGAGCGTCCCGAGTCACCGGAATATAGGTATCGACTGCTCAACTTCGTGAGAGGTCACGATCAACCCGCCGGACGGGGGATTGGGCGGTTATTCGCGACCTCTCACGGGCTCATTAGTTGGTTCCTCGGATGACAGGGTGGTGGAACGTGTCTTTGAAGACGCGCTCCGACGCTCCGACCCGGTCGAGGTACGGCGTGAGCCCGCCCATTTGGAACGGATAGCCGGCACCCAGGATGAGACAGAGGTCGA
>JADGOT010000060.1 GCA_017882805.1 Glaciihabitans sp.
CCGTGATCCGCGAATATCCATTCGGCCCTCCACAGAGATCCTCAAACCCTTCAACGCCCCGGATCGACGGGCGTGGGTTGAGTTGTGTCTCGAAGCCAACGAGCTCTGCAGCCCGACTTTGAGACGAAATGGTCCGCCCCCCTTGCCTCTTTGTCAGAGTTGGGAGCATCGCTGAGCAACAGTTGCCGGACTTTGACGCCTACGCCGTTCGGCGATAGTCGTGCTGCACCCCACCCAGTACCGGAAGCGCGATCAAGTTGCCGGTCTGCGACGCAGGGCTCTTCAACTCCGGATACGGGTCAGGAATCGCGTGTAGCGCCGGTGATGGTCGCGCGCCGTTGTAGTAATTCACATACTCGCGGCAGACCTGAAGGACGTGTCGTGCCCTCAAGAAAATGAAGTAGTTCAATGCTTCATGGGTATTGCCCAAAGATCCCGTCATTATCATGAATCAGGAAACGAGGGACATGGCCCCACGGCGTGATTTCCCGAATCTGCTGCTTGACCCAAGCCAGGCTCGGGCTCGTGGTCACGTTAATGAGCACTATTTGCCGCGATGCAATCTCCATGACGACGAAGACATAGACGACCGCGAACAAGGCTGTGTACTGCGTCAGGAAGTCGCAGGCGTAAATCTTCTTGGCGTGATTCTTGACGAAAGTACGCCAGGTCGGGCCTTCCCTGGGCTTTCGTCGGCTCACCATGTACCTGCGGATGGTGCAGGTTGAGTGCCTCACTCCCAACTTGATTTCCAACTCCTGTGCGATCTTGTCCTCGCCCCACTTAGGTTGAGTCCATCGTTATGGTGAGTATGAGGCCGGACTGCAGGGATCTCTGGATTTTGGAGGGGGAGGGCTGCACATAACGCTAGAGGCTCTCCAGCCAGGCGAGCAGGTCGGAGTCGGTGGTCGCTGGCTCGACGGCACCCGGCGGCGGGCTCACTCGTTCGAGGGCGCACCTCTTCATCTCGAGGTCAATCTCGACGTACTGATTGGTCGTCGTAACGCTCGCGTGGCCGAGCCAGCAGCGGATCGTGTTGAGGTCCACGCCAGACTGAAGCAGATGCATCGCGGTCGTGTGACGTACCGAGTGCGGATGCACATTCTTACGCGCGAGGCTCGGGCACTGTGGCACCGCAGCCCGCACGTACTTTGACAGGATGTACCTGACACCGAACCGGGTCAGCGGACGCTGATCGCGATTGGTAAACACCGCGGATGGTTGCATCGGATCGAGATGGTGTTCAGCAAGAAGTCTGCGCAGCCGATCGACGGAGTCGGTCCAGAGCGGGCAGATTCGTTCCTTGCGTCCCTTGCCGCGCAGCAGGACGTGGGCCGGGCTGTCCAGGTACAGATCGTTGGCACGCACATCGATGGCCTCCTGCACCCGGGCTCCCGTGTTGTAGAGGAAACGGAGCAGCGCATCGTGGCGTCGCCCCTCTGGAGTGGCGGCTGGTATCTGGAGAAGCACGGCGGTGATCTCGTCGGTAGTCAGATAGTCGATTCTGCGCGAGTCTCCCCGCTTGATTGGAATTGCCAGGACTTGCGAACACTGTTGAACCGCCTCCGGGACATTGGTGGACACAAACCGGAAGAAGGAGCGGATGACCGCGAGGCGATGGTTGCGAGTCGTGATGCCGTTGCCGCGTGCTGTCTCAAGAGACGCGAGGAAAGCGAGAATCGCCGCCCGGTCGAGATCCGCAACGCCCAGTTCAGCGACAGAGCGGTGCCGCGATTCGGAAACGTAGCGCAACAGGAGCTTAAGCGCGTCCCGGTAGGCGCGAACCGTGCGCGGGCTGGCGTTGCGTTGCTGCGGGAGGTGCTCGCCGAGAAACATCCGTAGATGCCGGCCGAGATCACTCTGCGGCTTCACGGCTTCACCTCGCCGCCGTGCGGGGACATCGTGGCGAACAGTTCGAAGCGCACGCCGGCCTCGTGTAGGACGGCAGGAGTAACGGACAGGTAGAGCTGGGTCGACTCGAGGCTGCGATGCCCGAGGTAGGTCACGAGGAGGGGGATCAAGCGCTGCACGTCCTTGCCCTCGCGGTACCATTGGCGAACGCGCTCGACGGCAAACGTGTGACGCATGTCGTGCACGCGTGGACCTCGCCCGCGAGGCGACTTGATCCCGCACTGCCGCATCAAATCCGCCAGAGCGATCTGAACCGCACCGACGCACGGCGGGTGATTGCTGGGGCAGCAGCGCAGCGGAGAATCCGGGACGCAGCTCAGGCCGAGCCGCTGCCGTCGTGTCAGATAGTCATCGATGATCTTCCTGGCCGAGCGGGACACCGGAACCAGGCGTGTCTTGGCGAACTTCGTCTCGCGGATGGTCAGGGTGGCGTTGGTAGTGTCGTAGTCGCGCACCTGGAGCCGAACGACCTCGCCGATCCGCAGGCCAGCGGTATAGAGCAGCGTAATAACTAGCTCCGCGCTCCACGGGCGCATTGGATCGGCCGAGCGCGCAGCAAGCCCGCGAGCGGCCGTCAGCAGGCGAATGACTTGCTCACCCGAGAAGATGTAGGGGTGGAACGATCGGGGGCATCGCAGCGGCTCGAAGTCGTCGATACTCCCAGTTGCAGGATCCCGTCGACGCAGAAACTTGCAGACCTGGAACGTCGCGCTCCGATATCGGCGCCGTGAGGCAGGTTGCAGATGGTCGAAGCTGGCGAACCACGCCGCGAGGATGACCTTCGTCAACGTGGTAGCTTCGGGGAAGCAGGTCGCGAGAAACCGGTCGAGGCTTCCGACAGTCGCCAGCAACGAGGTGTGCCGCCCGCCTGTCGTCTTGATGAGCGTGGCAAACTCGCCAAACTGGACGGCGAGTGGTCCACGGAATGCAGCGCTCACGATGACACCTCCGGCAGTTCGAGCGCGACAGCGCGAAGATCCTCGACCGCGACCTTGCAATACATCATCGTCGCCTCTGGGACGCGGTGACCGAGAAGGTCACCAATCACCTTGAGTGTCTTTCCGGAGCGGATGAGAGACGTCGCGCGGGCGTGACGCAGAGCATGCGGCCCGTAGTGGGCGGCCTCAATGCCGACCACTTTTAGGGATTTTCGGACAACGCCGTATACGACCGCGCGTGAGATCGGACCCCGTGGCGCGTGGCACTTGAGGAAGATGCGCCGCTCCGTAGTCTCGGGACGACTGCTACGAAGGTATTCCAGGAGAACATCACGAACCTGCGCAAGCAAGGGCAAATCGAGGATCTGACGCGTCTTGGTCTGTCGCACATGGATGACGCTGCCACGCCAGTCAACGTCGTCGAGCCGAAGGTTGACGACCTCGCTAGCGCGCAGACCGTACATCGCGACGAGTGTTACCAGGGCAGCGTCACGCTTGCCCATGCTCGTGGTGCGAGCGATGCCGTCGACCGCTCGTTCCACGTCGCTCCACGGGATCACTGATGGAAGCGAACTGAGAGCGTACGTCTTCATTCTCGGAAGAAACGGAAGGCACATCAGAGGGATGCGCCCGACGCTGCGCAAAAACCGAAGCAACGACTCCACCGTCGTCGTCATGATCTGGCGCGATCGACGCCCCAGACTCCGACCAATCCCAATGATGGCCGCTTCCACGTCCGCGCACGAGAGGCAAGATAGCTCGACGACCGGACAATGTGAGCTCAGCGATCCGAAGAACGCGGCCGACCAATGCCGATACTGCTCGATAGTGCGCTCGGCGAGTCCACGATGCTCCCGCAGAAACGACATATACTCGACCAGAACCTGCTCGTAAGGCGGCAAGTCGTCCGCCACAGCTGACCGGACTGCTCCGACGCTTCGCAGATAGCCAAGCAGCGAGAACAGGCTCCCACGGAGTGCCTCCACAAGCGACGTACTCCCTTCGGGAGCGCGCCTCGCCGTCCCGCGACGGCGCGAGTGGGAGCGGTAGTGCATGACGAACGCCTCGACAACGGGCTCTCCGAGATCGGCGACCGCAAGCGCTTGCTCCGCGAGGTACTCGCCGAAAGCTGCGACCC
>JADGOT010000061.1 GCA_017882805.1 Glaciihabitans sp.
AGCCCGTCGAAGCGACGGGCGGTCTACTTCTTGCGGGCCTTGAGGGACTTCTCCATCGTCGGGGCGGCTCCGGACGCGCGCTGCTCGCGGTAGTACGCCCGCGCCTCATCCTGTCGCTGCTGCTCCGCACCCGTGGCGATGTTCGCCCGAAGGTGCTCCGGGCCGTAGCCGAACGCGTCCACGAGGTCCTGAGCGTGTGGGCGAATCCGAGAGATCAGTCGATCCAGGTAGGCGCTGACCGCCTGGGCACGCTGCGGCGAGATCCGGCCGTTGATCAGGTACCACGACAGGTGCTTCTCGAGCAGACCGAGGCCGAAGATGTCTCGAAGCCAGGTAAGTACCTGCCGGGTGCCCGCGTGCTTCACGCTGTCGAGCGCGCGCGTAAACGCCTCCCACTGCAAGAGCTCAGCGTGGGCGCGCGCTGCTTCGATGAGCTCGTTCTGCTGCGAGTTGAACAACTCGGCCGCAGCCTTCTTCGACATCTTCGAGGCCGGACGCAGGCGAGCAGCGAGCTCGGCGACCATACTCTCGACACGATCGGTCAGCAGCTGGCGTTGCGTGTCCTCATCCCGGAGTTCCGCGACGCTCCGCGCCGTTGAACCGAAATCCCGAACGCGCTGGCCCAGGGTCCGAAGCCCCGCACCGTGATACGCCTTGGCCGCGGTCTGGGCGACGGCGAAACGAGCGAGCGCCGCGCCATCCGCGCCCTTGAACTGTGCCGCATAGTCGGACAGCAGGCGCTTGGCGACGAGCTGCAACAGGACGTTGTTGTCGCCCTCGAAGGTGACGTAGATGTCGAGGTCTGCGCGGAGGCCGGTGAGTCGATTCTCGGTCAGGAATCCCGCGCCGCCACAGGCCTCGCGTGCCTCCTGCAGGATGTCGAGGGCCGCCCACGTTGACAGCGGCTTGAGGGATGCCGCAAGAGTCTCGAGATCTTCGCGGTCGCTGTCCGTGTCGGCCGCACCGCTGAAGACCGCGTCAAACTTCACGAGAAACTCATCGTGCGCGAAATTCATTGCATACGCGGTCGCGAGGCGCGGGATCAGGCGGCGCTGGTGCCGACCGTAATCGAGCAACACCTGCTCCTCGTTCTCGCTAGCGCCCGCGAACTGACGTCGCTGGTTGCCGTACGTGATCGCGATTGTGAGCGCGATGGCCGAGACCGCGGTCGCGGCACCGTCAAGTGAAACGCGGCCCTGCACGAGCGTGCCGACCATGGTGAAGAACCGACGGCCGGGGCTGTCGATGGCGGAGCTGTACGACCCATCCTCGGCTACGTCGCCGTACTTGTTCAGCAGATTGGTGCGAGGAACCCGAACGTCGGTGAAGTGGAGGCGGCCGTTGTCGATACCATTCAGCCCGCCCTTGAGCCCGTCGTCCTCGCCGCCGATGCCGGGCAGGAAGTTGCCCTGCTCGTCTCGGATGGGAACGTAGAAACAGTGCACGCCGTGGTTGACGCCGTTCGTGATCAGCTGCGCGAAGACCGTTGCGGCAGTGCCATCCTTTCCGGCGTTTCCGAGGTAGTCCTTCCAGGCCGCACGGAACGGCGTGTTAATGACAAACTCCTGGGCATCGAGGTCGTAGGTCGCAGTAGTTGCGATGGATGCGACATCCGAACCGTGACCCGTCTCGGTCATTGCGAAGGCGCCCGGCACCTTGAGGCTCATGATGTCCGGCAAAAACTTGCGGTGATGGGGCTCAGTGCCGAGCTGAAGCACGGCGGATGCGAAGAGTCCCCACTGCACCCCCGACTTGATCTGCAGCGACGGATCTGCAGCGACGAGCTCCTCGAAGCCCGTGATGTTGCCGCCGTTGTCTTCGCCGCCACCGAGGTACTTCGGGAACGCGCGGTGCACGGCACCCCTATCGACCAGAAGCTGCAGCTGGCCGCGAGTGCGAGCGCGCTGCTCTGCGAGGCTCTCCCCGGGGACGTTGTGCAGCGCGGGGTCCTTGACCATCTCACGCGCAGTACGGCGGATGTCGGCCCAGGTTCCGAGGAGCTGCTCGCCCAGACTCGCGACGTCGACAGACGCGGCCGAGCTGGTGCGCTCAAGCTGCGCCTCAACCTCCGCGTCGACGTTCACCGTGCGCGGCTCGCGCTTGGCCTTTTCGCGTGGTGCGACGTCAACCATTGCTTCTCCCTTGCCCAACAACCAGCGGTCCTACGGTAGGCATCCTCACGAGAATCGGACAATCCTTGAGCGAGGAGCTACAAAGTCGGCGGAGGGGTGCGGCGAACCGGCTGTGCGTATCGGCAATCCGCAACCCAGTACCGTTGTCAGGTGCTCCCCCTCGTCGTGTTGATCGGGATGTCCAGCGCCCTCGTCTTCGGCTCGGCCGACTTCCTGGGCGGATTGGCCTCCAAGCGGATCAGCTCCCTCCGTGTTACCGCGATTGCCGCAGCGGTGGGCCTCGTGTTGCTGCTCGCCGCGTACCCGCTGATCGGCGGCAAGTGGTCGACCGCAGCGCTTCTGTTTGGTGGTCTGTCCGGCGTGAGTGGCGCCCTCGCGATTACCCTTCTCTACGCCTGCCTCGCGATCGGGCCAATGAGCATCCTGTCTCCCGTGACCGCCGTGGTTTCCGCGATTGTGCCGGCCACCGTCGGCATCCTGGTGCGTCACGACCACTTCGGCACGCTCGGCTACATCGCAATCGGCTTCGCGCTCGTCGCGATCGTCTTTGTCGGATTTGTGCGCGACCCGAGAGCGGTGCGTCCGACAGTGCGCGGACTGTCCATGGCGGCACTGAGCGGTGCCTTCATCGGGCTGTTCCTGGTATTGATCGACCTGACGCCGAAGGACTCGGGGCTGGTCCCGCTGATCGCCAACCGGACGGTGAACACGACGATCATGATTGCGACGATTGGGGTGATCGCGATTGTCGCCCGAAGGCGCGGTGGGGCGGCGGTGTCGGTCTCGGGCCGCTGGCGTCCAGGCATTCGCCTGGCGGTCGCGTGCGGGATCGTGGATGCCGCCGCCAACTGCGGACTACTGCTCGGCATCCGGCTCGGCGATCTCACCGTCATCGCGGTGCTTACGGCCCTCTATCCAGCGGGAACGATCATCCTCGCGGCTATCGTTCTCAAGGAGCGGATCGCTCTCATTCAATACTTCGGTCTCGCGCTCGCGATCGCGGCCGGGGCACTCCTCGCTGTTGACTGACCGGGTATATAGTTACCCAACAACAACTAATTTCCGGCGGCAATGACGACGCCTCAGAATCTGGAGGCTTCGTTAGTGGCTGAGAAAGCTGCCCGCAGGGGCGCATTCCACAAGGATCACCCGCGCTATAAGTGGATAGCCCTGAGCAACACCACGCTCGGCATCCTGATGGCGACCATCAACGGGTCCATCGTTCTGATCTCCCTGCCATCGATCTTCAAGGGCATCAAGATCAACCCGCTCGACCCGGGCAATACGAGCTACCTGCTGTGGATGCTCATGGGCTACATCCTCGTAACGGCAGTTCTGGTGGTGAGCTTCGGGCGACTCGGCGACATTTACGGCCGCGTGCGCATCTACAACCTGGGATTCGTCATCTTCACGCTCGCCGCGATCGCCCTCTCACTCGATCCCCTCACATCCGGTGCAGGGGCTCTCTGGCTCATCCTCTGGCGCGTGGTTCAAGCCGTGGGAGGGTCGATGCTGTTCGCGAACTCGACCGCCATTCTCACGGACGCGTTCCCGCCGAACCGCAGGGGATTCGCGATCGGGCTCAACCAGGTCGCCGCGATCGCCGGCACGTTCCTTGGCCTCATCGTCGGTGGAATCCTCGCCTCGGTTGACTGGCATCTCGTCTTCATCGTGAGCGTCCCGTTTGGAATCATCGGCACGATCTGGTCGTACATTTCTCTGCACGAGGTGGGTGCTCGCGATCCAAACGGCAAGGTCGACTGGCCGGGCAATATCGTGTTCGGGGTCGGCTTGACTGCGCTGCTTGCCGGTATCACCTATGGGATCCAGCCCTACGGCGACAGCAGCCAGGGCTGGGGCAACCCGTGGGTTATCGGTGCCATCGTCGGCGGAGTACTCCTGCTGGTGTTCTTCGTGTTCCTCGAGCTGCGGGTCAAACAGCCAATGTTCAACATGCATCTGTTCACGATCCGCGCGTTCGCGTGGGGCAACATCGCTGGCCTGGTCGCCTCGATAGGGCGAGGCGGGCTGCAGTTCATGCTCATCATCTGGCTGCAGGGGATCTGGCTACCGTTGCACGGCTACTCGTACGAGAGCACGCCGTTTTGGGCCGGTATCTACCTGTTGCCGCTCACGTTTGGATTCCTGATCTCAGGGCCTCTCTCGGGAACACTGTCGGATCGGTTTGGCCAGCGCCTGTTCGCGACCACCGGCCTTCTGCTCGTTGCCGCAACCTTCCTCGCGCTGCTCCTGAT
>JADGOT010000062.1 GCA_017882805.1 Glaciihabitans sp.
AGAAACGTAAAGACGACGGCGAAGTAGCCGACGTTGCGAACTAGCAGCAGAACAATCTCGAGCACTCGCTTGTCGACGTGCCCGGGAGAGAAAACCGTGCGAAACGCCTGCATGTGTAGGTTCATGCCCTCGAGCGTGAGTGCCGGAAAGAAAATCCAGCCCTGCCGTGGGGCAAGGAATTTGGCAATTCCGCGGAGTTCGCGTGCCTGCTTCTCCTGAAAGACCAGAAAATCGCGTTCGATGTCTGGGTCACGATCCACGGTATTGGGCTGAGCGTGGTGGCGAGAGTGCTTGTTCATCCACCACGAGTAGCTCATGCCAACAATGAGATCGCACAGGATCCGCGCCGTGAGGTCGTTGGCGCGGTTGGATGCCCAGACCTGCCGGTGCGCGGATTCGTGACCCATGAACGCATACTGCGTGAACAGGATGCCGATCAGTGCGGCAATCAGTAGTTCGTACCAAGAGCCACGGAGCAGGGCGAATCCGATCCAGGCTCCGGTCATCGCCACGGAGACGATGAGGAAGTTGATCACATAGAACCGGCGGTGCCGACGCAACAGGCCGGCATCCCGAACCGTCGCAAGCAATGCAGCAAAGTCAGAGGTGGGATTGCCGAGTCCGCGTGGTCCGGTTCGGATAATGCGCACCGCGGGGCTGAGTCCAGCGCCCGCTACTTGTGATGGTGCGACACCAAGAGATTCTTCAGATTTTGCGACATTAACAGAGGTCACGCTTCCCCAGACTGCTCGACATCCCAGTTTCGAGTCGGGCTCGAGCCCGAGAGATCACTTCAGCATATTGCGGCGGCGGTGATTTTCGAAACTAACCGGTCTACCCGCATGGCGTGGCGTGAGCGCCTAGAGCAATTCTCCGGGATGCCCGAGCCGCCAGCCCGGGTCCGGACCACCCAGTTTCGTCGCCAGTTCGAGCGGCACTGTGACACGCTGCGTGCCCGCGCTGAAGCTCACCAGACCTACGATGGTCCCCCGGTGAGCGGGCAGCACCGAGGATGCGGAGATCTTCGCTGTGATCGCTGTCCCGCCCCAGAGCACGACCGAGACGGTCTTCGTTGCAATAGCGGTCGTTCGGTCGCCCCAAGCGGTGCTGTAGGAGGCAAATCGCTGGCCCTTGGTCGCAAGTGTCACCAGGTGGAATCCCGCCCGCGCTGCGGTAACCAGTTTCGCGATCGCTGCGTCGATAGTCGGATGGTTAGGGCCGTCAAGAACCACTCCGACAAGCGTGACGACGTGACCACCGAGCACTAGCCGACTTGAAAACAGGAGCGACGCGCCAGCGCTATTGAGTGTTCCCGTCTTGATTCCATCAATTCCTACCGAGCCAAGCAGCTGGTTGGTGTTGTTGATCGTCCCCACAACCGGAAGTGTCGTGGCCTTGATACCAATCAACTCCGTGATGACCGGATTCGCCAGCGCCAACTTGCCGAGTGCAATGAGATCCGTGGGGGTACTGGTGTTTTCGGGATTGAGCCCCGTGCAGTCGGTCAGCGTTGTTGATGTCATCCCGTGAGACGTCAGCCAGGCGCGGGCAACCGGAAGAAAATTCGCCTCCGAACCGTAAGCCCAATTCACGAGCGCGCGAGCGTAGTTGTTCGCCGACGGCACGAGCGCAATGGTCAGAACGTCCCGCTCGGTCATGGTGCCGCCGACCTTGATCGGATAGACATCGCCGTCGCGTGCCGCGTAGGACTTTAGGAGCACCGCGTCGGCCGATGTGAACGGAATGGCGGGGCCTGCGTCCCCGGCAGCGAGCGGCGCCTTCTGTAGCACCACAAGAGCGGTGACGATCTTCGTTATGGAGGCGATCGGCAGCGGTGAAGATCCGCCTCCGCTTGCGAGAAGGCCCGGATAACCCACTGCCGCGATCGCACTGGCCCCATATGACGGCAACGACAGGGACTGGGTCGGCGTGACGGGAGCGGAGTAGCCGGCTCGCACTGCTGCGGTCTGCGGCACCGGCGCCAAAAGGGTCAGCGGAAGATAGAACAGCACCGCGAGCAGCAGGACGGCGAACACAGAGAAGAGAATCCGCCGCCGCAGATAGATCTGTCTGCGGGTTGGCGGCACCGGTCAAGGATAAACCGACCAGGTCGACAATCCGGCCAGTCAGCGGCGCAGCAGGGCATAGAGCGCCACGGCGCTCGCGGACGCCACGTTGAGCGAGTCCACGCCGTGCATCATCGGAATGGTGACAACGGTGTCGGCGGCGGCGATGGCCGCGCGGCTTAGGCCATCCCCCTCCGTGCCGACAACCAGCGCAATGCGCTCGGGTGGATTCGCGGCGTAATCATCGAGAGTCACCGCATCCGGTGATAGCGCAAGGGCCGCGAGACTGAAGCCAAGACGGGTGAGGACATCACGCCCTTCCGGCCAGTCGGGCAGGCGCGTCCACGGAATCTGCAGAACCGTTCCCATGCTGACCCGAACGCTTCGACGGTACAGCGGGTCGGCGCACCGAGGGGTAATGAGCACCGCGTCAGCGCCGAGGCCGGCGACGGATCGGAAGATCGCGCCGACGTTAGTGTGATCGACGATGTCCTCGAGCACGATGATTCGCGTCGCTCCGGCAACTGTTTCCTCGACGGATTTCAGTTCCGGTCGATGCATGGAAGCAAGCGCGCCACGGTGCAGGTTGAATCCGGTCAGCCTTTCGAGCAGCTCCGCGGAGCCGACGTAAACGGGCAATTCCGGATCCTGGTCGACCAAGAGCAGCTCGATATCAGGCAGCCACTTCTCGATCGTGAGCACGGAGCGTGGCCGGTGGCCGGCTCGAAGCGCGCGCTCGATGACTTTGGTCGACTCCGCTATGTAGAGACCGCCCGCGGGTTCGGAAAGTCGGCGCAAGACGACGTCGGTAAGGTCTCGGTAGTCGCGAATCTCGTCTGTGTCGAGATTTTCGAGCTGCACGAGTTTCACGATCGGAAACATAACCGAAAACTCTGTTGTTTAGTCTGTGGTACGAGAGGAGTGTCATGGCCGGGCCGACTGCGTCTATTGGTACTCCTCCGCACCTCGCCGCCGAGGCTCTGTTAGACGAGGCCGCGGCACTTCTCCACGGCCGCCGAATTGCTGTACTAACCGGAGCAGGACTCAGCACGGATTCGGGCATTCCTGACTATCGCGGCGCGGGTGCACCGGTGCGCACGCCGATGACGTTCAGCCAGTTTCTGAGCGACGGCGACTACCGAAAGCGATATTGGGCGGGCAGCCAGCTTGGGTGGCGCCGGTTTGACGGCGCCGAACCCAATGCGGGCCATCGGGCCCTCGCCGCGCTCGAGCTCGACGGCGGCGTGAACGGCGTGATCACACAAAACGTTGACGGGCTGCACCTGCGCGC
>JADGOT010000356.1 GCA_017882805.1 Glaciihabitans sp.
CGTTCTCGTGTCGATGACGCCGACCAGGTAACGCCGTTGCGCACAATGTGAACGATTGGATCCTGTTCAGCGACCGGACGCTGCGTCAATCCGTGACTACTGCAACGACGGACAAGCGCCCAACATCAGGGCGTGTGGACCGTGGGCCGGTGGGTTCCGTACACGACGAGTTCTCGATCCTTGTGTCGGAGATCGTGCTCGTAAATTTCGCCGAGTTTCTCGGCGACGCGGATTGAGCGTGTGTTCCGGGGGGCGATGAGGCTAATGACGTGGTCGGCGTGGACGACGTCGAAGGCAAAGTTCAGCGCGGCGGCGGCACCTTCGGTCGCGAGTCCGGTTCCCCATGCCTGTCGTCGAAGGAGCCATCCGATTTCGATGCCGGGCCAGCCTTCGGGGTTGTAGAGGCCGATTCGGCCGAGGAAGTCGCCAGTGTCGCGGTCTTCGACGGCCCACCAGCCGTAGCCGCGGAGTTGCCAGTGGCCGATGAAGAGTGCCATGCCCCGCCAGCATTCTTCGCGGCTGATGGGGGCGCCGTCGTCGAGATATCGGACGACTTCGGGATCGGACACGATTTCGGCGAATGGCTCGAAGTCATGTTGGCCGAAGGCTCGGAGCCGCAGGCGTTCGGTGCACAGTTCTGGGGTGGGGACAGGCATCAGACGCCCGCCGTTGATGTGGTTGTCACCGTTTCGAGCCAGGAGGTCAAGGAGGCAGCGGGGAGCGCGCGGCTGATGAGGTAGCCCTGCGCGATGTCGCAGCCCATTGCTCGAAGGCCATTCCAGATCTCGGGGGTTTCGACGCCTTCGGCGACCACGCGAAGCCGGAGGTTGCGGGCGAGGTCGATGATGGAGCGGACGATAACTGCGTCGTTGTCGTCATGTTGCATGTTCAGGATGAAGGACTTATCGATTTTGATTTCATCGACGGGCAGCCTTTTGAGGTAGGAGAGCGAGGAGTATCCGGTGCCGAAGTCGTCGATGGCCAATGTGAGTCCCATGTTCGCGAGCCGATCGAGGACGCCGAGCGCGTATTCAGCGTCGGACATGACACTGGTCTCGGTTATTTCCAAAAGGAGGTTGGAGGCATCCACGTTCGCGCGGTTGAGGGCGCGTGCGATGTCGTCGACAAGGTTAGGGTCGAGCAGACTGCGTGCGGACAAGTTGACGGCGACGGAGAGCTGATGGCCGGCCTGTTCCCAGCGGCGACTTTGGGCAAGGGCGGTGCGGAGTACGAAGTCGGTCATCGGTCCGATGAGCCCGATGCGTTCGGCGAGCGGGACGAACTCGTCGGGCGGGACCATGCCGGCGCCGGGGTGTGGCCAGCGCACGAGCGCTTCGACGCCGATCACCCGGCCGGTCGCCATTTCGACCTTCGGCTGGTAGTGCACTTCGAGCCCGTCATGTTCGATCGCGCTGCGTAGGTCGCTGACGAGTGCGAGCTTGCGGGGGCTGTGATCGTCGAGATCTTCGCCGTACACGGCGACACCTGCAGCAGTGTTTTTCGCGGCGTACATCGCGACGTCGGCTCGACGCAACAGCGTGGAGGGGTCGCGGCCGTGGAGGGGTGCGGTGGCGACTCCGATGGTGGCGCTCACCTCGAGTTGCAGATCTTGATAGGCGAATGGGCGCTGCAACGTTGCGCGGAGATTCGCGGCCATGGTGATTGCGTCTTGTGGGCCGCTTCGACTCGGGTCGAGCAGCGCGAACTCGTCGCCGCCCAGACGAGCGACGGTGACCTCGGGCGCGACGCCGCGCCGCAAGCGTTCGGCAACTTCTTGGAGCAGCAGGTCGCCGGTGGCGTGCCCGAGTGTGTCGTTGATTTCTTTGAAGCGGTCGAGGTCGATCAACATCACCGCGATCTGCGAGTCGGACGGGCGTTGCCGGGCGAGCAAATCGGCAAGTCGTTGCTGGAAGAACACTCGATTGGGTAAGCCGGTGAGGTTGTCGTGGAGTGCATCGTGGCGGAGCCGGTCGACGAGCGTGGCGTTTTGGAGGGTGACGCTGGTGTGTGCCGCGATCGTCTCGAAGAGGCGGCCGTCCTGTTGGTCGAAGGTGCTGACGTCCCCGAGTCGATTCGCCACGCTCAACACGCCGATCATCGTGCCGTCGGACAGGAGTGGCGCCACGATGCAGTCGCGTTGGCCGCGCTGCGTGAGATGAGCGCGGACCAGAGCATCGCGTCCCGCCTTCGGGCCCACGATTGGGCGTCCCGGTGCGACGAGATTCGCAAGCGACGGGTGCAGCGTGGGTTCTCGCGAATGGACGGGGACGTTCGCGTCGCCTGCGAGAGTGAGCCAGTGGACCTGGTCGCCGTCAGCGGAAGGTAGGAGCGCGAGTTCTGCGATTTCGGCACGCAGCATCTCCCGCGCTTGTGTGAGTACGTCGCTGACGATGTGCTCGGGGTCTCCAGATCCTTGGACCGCTTCAGTGAATTGATACAGGAGTTCGAGGCCGGCATGTCGCTGCCGTAGCGCGGCGTACTCGCGATAGGCAAGACACAGAATCGTGCCGATGACGATAAGGAGCAGGCCACCGCGAACGTCAACCCAAAGCACCGTGACGGCGTCGAGACCGACGCATGCATTGAACACTGCACCCACGAGTGCCACACCGAGCACGGCCCGCAACTGGCCGACGTTCACCCGGTTCTGATGTACCCAAATGACCACGCTGACCGCGACGACGCTCACCGAAGCCGCGGCCACGCACGCGGCCATCGCCGCGATCCAGAGGGCCGGACCGAGCGCCGCCACATCTCCTCGGACCAGCGTGTGGAAGACGATGATTGCGACGCAATCCTCGAGAGCAAAGTGCGCCAGGTTGAACGCAAGCTTGAGGTACGCCTGCCGACGGTGCAATACCAACACGGCCGACGCTCCGATGAGGTGGGCCAAGAGAAGATGACTGGGTGTGGCGAAGACAAGCGCAAGCACCAACGGAATCTCGTTGAGCGATACCGAGTGCGCGTCCCGTCGGAATTCGACATGCACGACCGATAACTCTGACACGGCATAACCGGCAGCGAGTACCAGCCACGGCAACGAAATAGGGGTATGCAGCGATGCGAAATGTCGTACGGAAAGCAGGTATAGGGCGCCCGCGGAACCCGCAAGCAATCCCGACAAGGCGAGCACCCGCGCTGACACGCCGAGCCTGCCGCTCCTCACTCGGCAGGCCAGAGCGCGGCGCGCTGTTGCCATCATCGAGTTCGGGGCCACTCACCTGTATCGGCGGCCGTCGCAGCCTGTTGAAGTCATTCGGACGGCACAGCAGACAGTCTGAGCGATGGCACCGCCGGACGAAAATGGTCGGTGCCCGGTGTGGAGGTCCGCGGGCCCGGCGCTTCGGTCGTACCTTCGAAGAACTGTGGGTGCTGCAACGGATAAACCGTTGCAGCCCCCACCTCGTGAAGGGATCAGCTCCAGCTCGACCCGTTCCAGGATGAACCGTTCCAGCTCGACCCGTTCCACGATGACCCGTTCCAGCTGGAGCCGTTCCAGCTCGACCCGTTCCACGATGAACCGTTCCAAGTGGAGCCGTTCCAGCTCGACCCGTTCCACGATGACCCGTTCCAGCTGGATCCGTTCCAGCTCGACCCGTTCCAGGATGACCCGTTCCACGACGACCCGTTCCAGCTGGATCCGTTCCACGATGACCCGTTCCACGATGACCCGTTCCAGGACGATCCGTTCCAGGAAGAGCGGTTCCAGGTGGCCTGGA
>JADGOT010000357.1 GCA_017882805.1 Glaciihabitans sp.
GTCCTTAAGGCCCTCGCCCTTGGAGACGCTCGAACCCTTCGCACTGAAGTTGATGAGGTCCGCAGACAGTCGCTTTGCCGCGACCTCAAAGCTGGTTCGTGTGCGGGTCGAGTCCTCGAAGAACAGGTTGATGACGGTCTTTCCACGCAGGGTTGGGAGCTTCTTGACCTCGCGCGTGGCGACATCCGCCATGTCTTCGGCAACATCGAGGATGCCGACGGCGGTGTCGTGATCGAGGTCCTTGGTGCTTAACAGGTGTCTCATTCGATCTCCACCCCTTCGAAACCGTCGACCTCTTCCAGACGCACCCGGATCTTCTCGTCGAAGGAGGTCGGCAGGTTCTTGCCCACGAAGTCCGCGCGAATCGGAAGCTCACGGTGGCCGCGATCAACTAGAACAGCGAGGCGCACCGCTCGCGGGCGACCGTGGTCGGCGAGGGCGTCCAGCGCGGCGCGGATCGTTCGGCCCGAGTAGAGCACGTCGTCGACGAGAACCACGGTCTTGCCGTCGATTCCTCCCGCGGGAACCTGGGTGGGTGACGGGGCCCGTGTCGGCTGCCCGGCGAGGTCATCCCGATACATTGTGACGTCGAGCGAGCCCGTCACGCCCGAGCCGGGCTCAATGCCCTCGAGGATCGCACCGATTCGTTTCGCGAGAACGACTCCGCGCGTCGGAATGCCGAGAATGACGAGATCCGAGCCACTCACCGAAGAAAGCTGACGCTGGGACTCAAGGATCTCGTGAGAGATCCGAGTCAACGCTCGCGTGATGTCAGCGGGCTGCAAAACGGTGCGTGCAGTCACTCTGACCTCCTTCCCCGCCTCTCTGGACGGAACTTAAAGGATGTCTGTTGGAGCTACTTTAGCAGCCGCTACGCTCGGGCCATGACAAGCCAGCCGCTGACGCACTCGCGCGCTCGCACCACCCTGTTTTGGGGAACGCTCTTGGTCTCACTCGCTGAGGCCGTCCTCTTCGTGCTCCTCGTGCTCGCGCTCCTGGCCGTGCTCGCGCAGGTGGGGTTCGTCGCCTGGGTTCTCGGCGGCCTCGCGCAGCTTTAGTGCTTCAGGCGTTCAGCCACTTCGCGAACGCGTCGAACGAGTAGTCACGACCGAGGAAGTCGCGAATGAGGTCGGCGGCATCCCTGCTCCCGCCCGGCGCAAGAACCAGGTCGCGATATCGGCCAGCCACCTCGGGCGCGAACAGGTCGGCGGGGTCGAACGCCGAGAACAGGTCCTTTGCGATCACCAGGCTCCACATGTACGTGTAGTACGCCGACGAGTAGTCGGTGAGATGCCCGAACGCCGCCTGAAAATGCGTGCCGCGGATGTAGGCATAGAGGTCGTACTGACCCTGAAGCCGCTCCACCTCGGCGGTGCGATCCTTGGGCCGGTTGACGTGAAGGAAGTACGACACCGCCGAATAGAAGGTCTGCGTTCGAACCTGAAGTCCATTGCCGAACTCGTCGGCCGCGCGCATCCGCGCCACCAGTTCGGCCGGGATCGGCTCCCCCGCCTCGTTGATAGCAAAGGTAGCGAGAACGTCGGCATCCCATGCCCACTCCTCGAGCATCTGCGAGGGCGCCTCGACGAAGTCCCACTCGGTGGCGATGCCCGCGAAGGTCGCGTACTTCTGGCCGTTTGCGAGGATGTGGTGCACCAGGTGTCCGAATTCGTGAAAGAGCGTCGTGACATCTGAGTGCTCCATTAGCCCGGTCGGCAGATTGCAGGCGAGCGCACCCTCCGCGAGTTGCTCCCCCGCGACGCCGGCCGTGATCTCGAACATCGCGGCGTGTTTGAACTTGCCCTCGCGTGGATGCAGGTCGAGATGGATGCGTCCGATCCGCTCGCCCTTCACCGCGACGTCATAGACCTGGACGTCATCGTGCCAGGTCGTTGCATCCGGGGCCGGGCTGTATTCGAGACCAAGCAGACGACCAGTCACATCGAGCAGCCCCTGCAGTACTCGTGGTGCATCGAAGTATTGTCGGAGCTCTTGCGAGTCAACAGCGAAGGACTCACGTCGAACGAGTTCGCCGTAGTAGGCGGAATCGGCGGCATCGATCGTCTGGGCGTCTGGCCGATCGACACGTGCGCGCTCGAGCAGCCTCTCGCGATCGCGCCGGCCAGCCGAATCCGCCGCGACCGAGAGCTTTTCAATGAATTCCCCGACAGCAGCTCCCGTTCCGACCATCTTGAGTTCGCTGTCAAAGTCTGGCCACGAGTCATACCCGAGAACGGTCGCGTGCTCGTTTCGAAGGTCGACCAGCTCGCCGAGAACCGCGTCGTTCTCCGGCCAGCCGCGGTTCAGAAACTCGGTGTGCAGTTCGCGACGGGCATCGGCATCGCGCGCAAACATTCGAAACGGGATGGCGTCCGGATAGTCAGTCGTGATCGTGACCAGACCGTCAGCTCCGATCGGGTGCGCCTCGACATAGGCGTCCGGGAGCCCAGCCAGCCGTTCCGGCGCAATCCGGATCGAGCGCACGTCGTCTCGAATGACCCGCGAGAAGTCCTGGCCCAGAATCGTAGAGCGCTCGGAGATCACTCGGACGCGGTCGCGGGACTTCTCGGGGAGGCTAACTCCCCCGCGCCGGAATTCGAGTAGCACCTTCTCGAGCAACCTCGTCCCGTCGGCATCCAGTCCCGAGCCGTCGAGCGCAGCGAGCACCTCGTAGAGTGCGACATTTAGGCCGCGCTCGGTCTGCGCCTTAGCTGCGGCCTGGCCACACCGGTCGGCGAGCTCGCGCACCGCCTCGTCCGGATGCACCTCCGCGAGCAGCGCCACGAACCCACCCGCATTGCGGAGGCCGAGTTCCGACTCGTTCCACAGGTCGAGAACCGCCGACGCCGAGCGTGCGGTGCCGTCGGTCAGGGCGAGAATCGCCACCTCCGAGCGGGCGAGATTGGACTCTGACCAGGACTGCACGAAGGCGGGCCAGTCGGCGGGTACGGTTGGGAGGGTCAATGGGTCAATGGTCACGCCACCGACTCTACGAGACCCCGATTGGCCCGATAGGCCAAAGGCGCGACTCTCTCAGACAGACCCATGAAAAGGCTGGACGAGTCTTCCGTTCCGGGGCCAATATCGACGTTGTCCCGTTCTGGGGCGTCGATCGACCGGCGTGCACCTCATACGCTGTGGGGCATGACTGATCCGGACAATCCCAGAGAGGCGCGTTTCTGGCTTCCCGCCGCGGGTGCCACCAAGCAGCTCAAGACGCCGGCGCCGGATTGGCTGATTCCCGCGACCTTCGGTGTCACGGTCCTACAAGGGTGGTTCTTTGCCATCGTCTTCCCGCTCATCCCTGTACACCAGTATTCGGCGACCCCTAATAACATCGCGCCAATACTGTTAGTGCTGCTCAGTCCAGCTACGGCCTTCGCGGCGGCTTTCAGTCTCATCTATGGTCGCGCTGCCCATCGTGCAATAGCAGCCCTAGCACTACTCGTCTTGATCGGTGAGCTTGCGTGGGTCATCATCTTGTTCATCAACTTCGCGACGACACCGCTGGCGTGGGATTTCTAGCGTCGAGGGTGGGCATGTCTCATTCGTGAGCTGAGGGACCGACTAGGCGCGCAGCGCCGCGATTCGTCCAAGCAGACCGTTGACGAATCCCGACGAGTCCTCTGTGGACAAGGATTTTGCTGACTGGACGGCCTCAGAGATCGCAACCGCCGCAGGGATCTCAGGGTTGAACAGCAACTCCCAGATTCCGATCCGGATGATGGCGCGGTCGACAGCGGGCATCCGCTCGATCGTCCAGCCCTGCGAGTACGTCTCGATGAGTTCGTCGATCTCGTCACCGTGCTCGGCTACGCCCTGCACAATTTGTTTCGCGTAGTCCCACGAATTCGCGCGCCTCGTGGGATCTGCCAGCTGCCGGTCTTCTTCGGCACGCAGTGACGCATTAATGGATTCCTCGCGCACGTCCGCTCCGTAGAGCACGTCAATTGCGCGCTTGCGTGACTTACCGCGTGAACCAGGGCCTCGAGCGCCCACTAGTCGTTGACGCGACCCAGGTAGCTACCGTCGCGGGTGTCGACCTTGACTCGCGTGCCCGACTCGAGGAACAGCGGCACCTGGATCTCGTAGCCCGTCTCGAGCGTTCCCGGCTTGGTGCCGGCGGACGACCGGTCACCCTGCAGCCCGGGCTCGGTATAAGTGAGCTCGAGAACCACGGATGCCGGAAGCTCGACGTACAGCGGATCGCCGTTGTGCAGCGCGATCGTCACCGTCTGGTTTTCGAGCATGAAGTTTGGTGCGTCGCCGACCTGTGCTGCGGTCAGTGTTATCTGGTCGTAGTCGGACGCGTTCATGAACACGAAACCGTCGCCATCCTTGTAGAGGTAGGTGAACTCGCTGCGATCAACTGTCTCGGTCTCGATCTTGGCGCCCGCGTTGAAGGTGCGATCAACGACCTTGCCAGTCATGACGTTCTTGACCTTGGTGCGGACGAACGCGCCACCCTTACCGGGCTTGACGTGCTGGAAGTCGATGACGGTCCAAAGCGAGCCGTCCATGTTGAGAACGACGCCGTTCCGAATATCGCTGGTGGAGGCCATGCCTGTACCGCTTTCACACTGAGTTGTTGAACTACGAGGTTGATTTACCAAGCTGAGGTCGCGTTTACGCGACCCTCAATGGTACGGGTTAGCTCGCCGAGCGCCCAACGGCATGAAGCGCGAGCACATAGGAATTGAATCCGAACCCGGCGATGACACCCGTCGCGACACCGGAGATAACGCTGTTGTGACGAAACTCCTCGCGTGCATGCGGGTTCGAGATATGCACCTCGATCACTGTGCCCCCGCTTGTCGTGACGAGAGCAACGGCGTCCCTGAGCGCGTACGAGTAGTGCGTGAACGCGGCCGGGTTCAGGATGACCGGAAGCTTCTTGTCGACCGCCTCGTGCAGCCAACCGATGAGCTCACCCTCGTCGTCGGTTTGGCGCAGGTCGATGTCGCCAAGCTTCTCGCCCTCGAGCAGCGACCTAAGAGCAGCGAGGTCCTGGTTGCCGTAGACGTCAGGCTCGCGGCTGCCCAGCCGACCAAGGTTGGGTCCGTTCAGAACGAGAACCGTTGTCATGCGGCAAGCCTAGTAAACGGCGGCCGTGAGCACGCGCAGAACGGAGGTATGCTCAAATCACCAATTCGAGTGGAGGGCGCCATGCCAGACAACAATCCGCTGGTCCCCGGGTTTCCGGACATCGTGTTCCTTGGGTTCATTGGGATCTTCGTTCTCGGCGCACTGGTCATCGTTAGTGTGAGCATCGCTATCGGCGTGATTATTGTTCGACGGGCAAACAGTGGACAGCCCTTGAGCCTTCAGCCTGCCAGCCAGCTACACCGTCCCGTTCTGACTGATTCCATCAATCAAGACCAGTTAGTGCAGCAGCAGATGTTGATGCAACAGCAGATCGTCCAGCAACAAATTCAGAACACCATCATCGACGGCCACTGAGCCCACTCGCATCGCAGGCTCGCGAACTACACGCCGATTTCCGTGTATGCGGCGAACAGCAGGCTCTCGTCGGGAGCGGTGAGCACCGAGGGCTTGCCGATCTCGTCCAGCACGATGAAGCGGAGGTGACCCGCGCGACTCTTCTTGTCGCGCTGCATGGTTGCGAGCAGTGTGTTCCATCGTCCGAGCGGATAGGTGATGGGAAGCGACAGCGAGCTCAGGATGCTGCGATGCCGGTCAACGGCCTCGTCGCTCAGTGAACCGGTGAGCCGCGAGAGCTCAGCTGCAAAGACCATTCCGACAGAGATCGCCGCGCCATGCCGCCAGCCATAGCGCTCGGCGTGCTCGATCGCGTGACCGAGCGTGTGTCCATAGTTGAGGAACTCCCGCTGCCCTGCTTCCCGGAAATCAGCGGACACAACGCGGGCCTTCATCCCAATGGCGAGTTCGAGAAGTCGGCGAAATTCGGGCGTTGTCGGATCAGTCGCCTTGTCGACGGACGCCTCGTAGATGTCGAGAATCTCGGGCTCGGCGATAAACCCGGCCTTGACGATCTCCGCCGAGCCCGCGAGGATCTCGTTCTTGCTGAGCGTGTCGAGAAGATCCAGATCGACAAGCACTGCAACGGGCGCCCAGAAAGCTCCGACCAGATTCTTACCCTCCGCGGTGTTGATGCCGGTCTTGCCACCGACCGCCGCATCCACCATTCCGAGCACGGTCGTCGGGATTTGGATCAGCGGAACGCCGCGAAGCCAGGTTGCGGCCACAAATCCGGCAAGATCCGTGGTGGCGCCGCCGCCAAGGCCAATGACGACGTCAGTGCGCGTGAAATCGGTCTGTCCCATGATCTGCCAGCAGAAGGCGGCGACCTCCACGCGCTTGGCTGCCTCGGCATCCGGAACTTCTGCGAGTAGAACCTCGTAACGGCCGACGAGACTCTCGCGAAGCGCGGCCGCGCGAGCGCCCAGTGTCGGCGCGTGAACGATGAGAACCTTGGTTGCCTTCGTGCCGATCTGCGTTGCCACCCCCGCTAGAAGCCCTCGACCGATCAGGATGTCGTAGCTCTGGCCGCCTGCTTGCTCGCCAGCGGCGACCGTGATGACGGTGGTCTCAGTCATTCGTTCGCCTCCCGTGAGCCGTCGGACGCTGCCCAAGCGGCAATCTCGGCGGCAATCGCCGTGAGCGGCCGAGACGATGTGTCCCACACTCGCGTCGCGAGCCGATCGTAGATTTCTCGCCGGGATTCGAGGATCTGTTTCCACGATTCGATGCCTCCCGCGAGCAACGGACGCTTGCTCCCGACGATTCGCGGTTCGACAGCGGCAGCGCTCACAGTAATCAGGGCAACGCGACGATCCGCGAGATCGGCCTGGGTCTGCTCGTTCAGGATGGCGCCGCCACCCAGCGCGACCACCGCATCTTGCGCGAGCGCGTCCTCGACCGCTATTCGCTCGAGTGCGCGAAAGTGCGCCTCCCCGAACTTCGCGAAGATCTCCGCAATCGTGCCGTGGTCGGCGACGATCATCCGATCGGTGTCGACGAACGGCTTCCCGAGGGCCGCGGCAACCCGCTTACCCAGCTTGGTCTTCCCCGAGCCCATCGGGCCGATCAATACCAGGGACACGGTCAGTTCGTGTGCTCGGACGTGCGCAGGTTGCCTGGCATGGCATCGAGGTAGCCGCGGAGGTTGCGGCGGGTCTCCTCGAGCGAATCTCCCCCGAACTTTTCGAGCATCGAGTTGGCGAGAACGAGTGCGACCATGGCCTCGGCGATGACGCCGGCGGCGGGTACTGCGCAGACATCGGAACGCTGGTGATGTGCTTCTGCGGCTGCTCCAGTAGCGATATCGACGGTGCGGAGGGCGTGCGGAACGGTCGAGATCGGTTTCATGCCCGCACGTACGCGCAGAACGGTGCCGGTTGTCATTCCGCCCTCGGTGCCGCCCGCCTTGTCGCTGAGCCGGGAGATGGTTTCGCCGTCGGTCACCAACTCGTCGTGCGCAACCGAGCCGCGTCGAGTGGTGGTCTCGAAGCCATCGCCGATTTCGACACCCTTGATGGCCTGAATGCTCATGAGCGCCGCCGCGAGCTGCGCGTCAATCTTGCGGTCCCAGTGCACGTATGAGCCGAGCCCCGGCGGCACCCCATACGCGAGCACCTCGACCACGCCACCGAGCGTGTCACCGTCGTTCTGTGCTCGGTCGACCTCTGCCACCATGAGCGCGGAAGTTGCGGGGTCGAAACAGCGCAACGGATCGGCATCGAGTCGATCGACATCGGTCGACTCCGGCAGTGGCGCGCCTTCCGGGACCCGCACCGGACCGATCGACAGCGTATGCGCCACGAGGGTGACTCCCAACTCGGAGAGAAACGACCGAGCAATTGCGCCAAGGGCAACCCGAGCGGCGGTCTCGCGCGCACTCGCGCGCTCGAGCACGTTGCGGGATTCCTCGAAGCCGTACTTTTGCATGCCCACGAGGTCGGCGTGACCGGGACGGGGTCGTGTCAGTGGCGCACCGCGACCCTTGGGCAGATTCTCGACATCCACCGGCTCGGCGCTCATCACGTCGACCCAGCGCGGCCACTCCGTGTTGCCGATTCGCAGCGCGATGGGACTGCCCATGCTCAACCCGAAGCGAACGCCGCCGGACAGGTTGAGTTCATCCTCCTCGAACTTCTGTCGCGCGCCCCGACCGTAGCCGAGCTTGCGACGGGCCAGATCAGCACGAATAGAGTCGAGCGTCACCCGTACGCCGGCTGGTAGTCCTTCAAGGACCGCAACGAGCTCGGGACCATGAGACTCGCCTGCGGTCAACCAACGAAGCATGGGGCCAATCCTCCCACAGCAGGAGTTCCTCGATTGCTCACATGCCGACGGCGGCGAACATCGCGGCGAGTACTTCGTCATCCCGCTCCAGCGGCTCGTCTGGGTCACCACCAACGAAGATCCGAACCTGCGCAAATGCCTGCAATACGAGCATCTCGAGGCCGCCGATTACACCCTCGCCGACCCAAGTCTCGGCAAGCGGCGTGGGCCAGGGCGCGTAGGCAACGTCGAACAGGGTGGCCGTTCGTACGGTGTCGGGGTCGAGAGACACCGTCACGGCCGCGCCGTTTGGAAGCGTGCTGATGACCGCGTCAAGTGCCTCGTCGATCTGCGTGAGGTTTTCGAGGGTGCGCAGCTGAATTTCTATACCCTGTGCCCTGCCCACATCGACGAGGGCGGCGGCACGCTCGAGTGCGCGAACGCCGACAAATACCGTTCTCGCGCCGAGGCGTGCCGAGGCGACCAGAGCCGACGCGGCCGTCGCTCCTGCACCGAGAATCAGCACGGAGTCGAGCGATGAGCGAGCATGCCGCACAAAGCCCTGGGTGAGGCCGTACACATCGGTGTTGAATCCCCGTAGTCCGGTCGGCTCGAACACGACAGTATTCGCCGAGCCCGTCTCGCGCACCAACTCGGTGATATCGCGGAGCATCGGCAGGATGTCCTGCTTCAGTGGCATCGTCAGCGACAGGCCCCGCCATCGTGCGTCGCGCGAGGTCACGAAGTCGCCGAGCGCCTCGCGGCTCACCTCGATCGCGTCATAGGACCAATCGAGGCCGAGCACGCCGTAAGCGGCGCGGTGCAGCTCGGGCGAGAGAGAGTGCGCAATCGGGGACCCCAGAACCGCGAGCCTTTGCGCGGTCACTACGATCCGTAACCGGGATGCGCCTTCAACCACGCTTGCCACTGTTTGACCCCGGCCGCCTGACCTGCGGCGTTCGTGGAGAACACCGTGTCACCCGTCTCACCGTTCACGAGAACGAAGTAGATCCAGGGACCCGCCACCGGGTGGAGCGCGGCGTCGATAGCTGTGTCCCCAGGCGCAGAAATCGGTCCGACAGGCAAGCCGGCGTGGGCATAGGTGTTATACAGGTTGCTCGCGTCAGCGCGCTGCGCGCTCGTCGTCGCAATCGTCTTCGTGCCAGCCCCATAGCTCACGGTCGCGTCGGACTGCAGAGGCATGTTGACCGCGAGTCGGTTTGCGAAGACACGGGAGACCTTGTAGAAGTCGGAGGATTTTCCACCCTCCTTCTGAATGATGGAAGCCAGCGTAAGCACGTGAAGTTCATCTGCTGACGCCACACCGTGTGACTTCATCGACTGGTTCATGCGCGTGACCATGGCCTGGAGCATGACCTTCGCGGTGGTTCCCGGGCTGAACTGATAGGTCGCCGGGAACAGGAAGCCCTCGAGGCTCGGGGCACTGGCAGGGAGTCCAAACTGCGTAAAGTTCTTGGCCTCGGCCTTCAACTGCGACAGCGGCACACCGGTCTTCGTATTGAGCCGCGTCAGAATCGCGTTCACACTGTAGCCCTCGGGGATGACGACCTTTGACACGACCCGGTTCTTCGGATTGCTGATCTGGACCAAAGCCGCCTTCGCGCTGATCTGTTCTCCCAGCTTGTAGGTACCCGGCTCAAAGTTGGGCGCCTTCTTCTGTTTTAGCAGGAGGTCGTAGAAGGCCGCAGGAGTCTTTGTGACACCCGCCTTCGCGAGGCTATTCGCCACATCAGCACCGATCTGACCGGGGAGGATGGTGATGGTGGTCGTTTTTCCGTTGCCCGTCGCGCTGGTGTAGTCCTTGGACGGTTCCCAACCCATGACGTGGCGAATTTGCGGACCGAAGGCCGCGTAGATGATTCCCGCTCCTGAACCGCCAATGACGAAGAGCACGATCAGCACCCACAGCCAGGTGAGCTTGCGCTTGGGCTTTTCGGGCCGGTAGCCGCCGCGACTGCCGCGGGAGTTGCCGCCGCCGCGTCGACCGGCGTCGTCGAGTGCGCCGCGACGAGAGCCATCGGCAGGAGGCGGAGTGTACGACGGGGTGGGTGCAGGAGGGAGCTGGCTCGCGTAGGTCGGAGTCGGCGCGGGCTGGATCGGCTGCCCTGCAGCGGCGGGCGCGGGAACCGATGGCGTCGGAGAATACGTGGGAGTGTTCTGCACGGGGGCACCATATGCAGGAGCCGACGAGAGCGGCGGAAGGCTGGATGGCGCCGGTTGGACGGGTGCCGCCTGTACAGGCTGCTGGGTCGGCACAGGCTGCTGGGGCGGCACAGGCTGAACCGGAGTGACCGGCTGCGCCACGGGTGGTTGCACCGGGTTCAGCGGCTCGCCAAAGAGGTCATCCCAGGTTGGCTCATCGGCCATTGTGCTGCCCTTCGTCCGGGTGGGCGATCTCGCCCGGCGGAGTTCCCGCTGCGCGCTCAAAGTCCAGAGCGTGCTGCACGATAATAACAGCGGCAACCTGATCAATTACGGAACGTGATTGCCTGGACGATTTACCTGCGGCCCGCAGCGCGGCCTGAGCGGACACCGTGGTGAGCCGTTCATCAACCAGGCGCACCGGCAGCGCGGTTGCCGCGGCGAGGCGCGAGGCGAAGCCGGTTGCATCATCCGTCGAC
>JADGOT010000063.1 GCA_017882805.1 Glaciihabitans sp.
GCGCGGTCGGTGGGCTTCACCGGGAACGGCAGTTCGGTCGATCCCTCAAGGAACCGATCAACAGCGGATGCCGCGGCGCGACCCTCTGCGATGGCCCAGACAATGAGTGATTGTCCGCGGCCGGCGTCGCCGGCGACGAACACGCCGGACTCACTCGTCTCATACTGCTCATCGCGTGAAAGATTACCCCGATCGTCGAACGGGAGCGAAAGCTGCTGGTCGATTGCCCTGTCTTCCGGGCCGAGGAATCCGAGTGACAGGAGGACGAGATCGGCCGGAATGTCGCGCTCTGTCCCAGACTTCGGAACGCGTCGGCCGTCAAGGTACTCGGTCTCGGCTACCCGGATGCCGCGAACCTCGCCAACTTCGTTGGACAGGAACTCGACCGTGGAGGCCAGGTAAACACGCTCCCCGCCCTCCTCGTGTGCACTCGACACCTCAAACAGGTTCGGATACATCGGCCATGGCTGGTGCTCGGGGCGCTCGTTCGGCGGTTGAATACCGATCGCGAGGTTTGTGACGGAGAGTGCTCCCTGGCGGTGGGCTGTACCGATGCAGTCTGCCCCGGTGTCTCCACCGCCAAGGACAACGACGTGCTTGCCTGTAGCCAGCAGCTGGTCGGCGACAAAGTCGCCTGCTCCAACGCGGTTCTGCTGCACGAGATATTCCATGGCGTAGTGCACGCCAAGCAGGTCACGGCCGGGGACCGGAAGGTCGCGTGGCTTCATTGCGCCGGTCGCCACGATTACGGCGTCGTACCGCGACTTGAGGTCGGGCCAAGTGATGTCCACACCGATCTCGACCCCAGCCCGAAAGCGAGTGCCCTCTGCCTGCATTTGCGCGAGGCGCGTTTCGAGGTGCTTCTTCTCCATCTTGAAGTCTGGAATGCCGTAGCGCAGCAGTCCGCCGATACGGTCATCCCGTTCGTAGACCGCAACCGTGTGGCCTGCACGCGTGAGTTGCTGCGCAGCAGCGAGGCCCGCCGGACCCGAGCCGACTACCGCAACGGTCTTGCCGGTGAGGCGCTCCGGCGGATGCGGGGTGACCCAGCCGTTCGCGAACGCCTGATCGATAATCGACACCTCGACCTGCTTGATCGTCACCGGGTCCTGGCTGATACCGAGTACGCAGGATGATTCGCAGGGAGCCGGGCACAGTCGCCCCGTGAACTCCGGGAAATTGTTGGTCGCATGAAGCCGTTCGATGGCTGCACGGCCCTCGTCGCGCCAAGTCAGGTCATTCCACTCCGGGATGAGATTGCCGAGAGGGCAGCCGTGATGGCAGAACGGGATCCCGCAGTCCATGCAACGACCGGCCTGGCGCTTGAGCGTCGCCGCATCGCCCTGCTCGTACACCTCTTTCCAGTCCATGAGGCGCAGCGCGATAGGTCGACGCGGTGGCGTTTCGCGATCGGGAACCTTGATAAAGCCCTTCGGATCAGCCACCGGTGACCTCCATGATCCGAGACCAGACAATGTCGCCGTCGGGATCGAGGCCTTCAGCAAGGGCGATCTCGCGCGTCTCGAGAACGGCCGCGTAGTCGCGCGGTACGACCTTCGTGAACTCGGTCACCGCAGCGGGCAGTTCCGCCAGCAGGCGAGAGGCAACCGCAGAATCGGTCTCCGCGAGGTGACGCTCAAGAAGGTCTTTGAGGATCTCCACGTCGGCGCTGCCCAGAGACTCGAGCCGAAGCTCCCCCGAACCCAACGCCTCGCGGTTCACGTGCTCTGTGCGAAGGCGGTAGACATATGCGGTCCCTCCGGACATGCCGGACCCGAGGTTGTGTCCCGTCTCGCCAAGAATCACCGCGAGCCCACCCGTCATGTACTCGAGCGCGTGGTCGCCGACGCCCTCGACGACTGCGGTCGCGCCGGAGTTGCGCACCAGGAACCGCTGGCCGACGGTGCCACGGAGGAACAGGCTCCCCCGAGTCGCGCCATATCCGATGACATTTCCCGCAATTACGTTGTCTTCGGCGGTGAGAGTCGCACGAAGGTCCGGACGCACGATGATCTCGCCGCCGCAGAGGCCCTTGCCGACGTAGTCGTTGCTGTCGCCGAAGAGTCGCAGCGTGATGCCACTCGGCATGAACGCTCCCAGCGACTGCCCCGCCGATCCACGAAGAGTTACGTCGATTGATCCGGCACGCAGTCCGTGCTCGCCATATCGAACGGTGATCTCGTGACCGAGCATCGTTCCCACGGCGCGTTCGGTGTTGCGAATGGGCAGGTCGATGACGACATTGTTGCCGTTCTCTAGCGCGTCCGCGCTCAGGCGAATGAGCTCGTTGTCGAAGTGCTTGTCGAGGTCGTGCTTCTGGCCATGCTCGTTGTGGCGTGGCTCGTCGTCGGCAAATTCTGGTCCGATCAAGACGGGCGCGAGATCGAGTCCGGACGCCTTCCAGTGATCGACCGCTCGGTCGACATCCAGCAGCTCCGAGTGGCCGACGGCTTCCTGGATGCTGCGGAATCCGAGCTCGGCAAGGTATTCCCGTACCTCCTGAGCAAGGAATTCCATGAAGTTGACGACAAACTCTGGCTTCCCGGTGAACCGTTCGCGCAGCACAGGGTTTTGAGTGGCAACCCCCACGGGGCAGGTATCGAGGTGGCAGACGCGCATCAGGATGCAGCCAGACACGACCAGCGGAGCCGTCGCGAAACCGAACTCCTCGGCACCGAGAAGTGCACCGATGATGACATCTCGTCCGGTCTTGAGCTGGCCATCCACCTGTACGACGACGCGCGAACGCATCCCGTTCAGCATGAGGGTCTGTTGGGTCTCCGCGAGTCCGATTTCCCACGGTGTACCAGCGTGCTTGAGCGAGCTCAGCGGGCTCGAGCCCGTTCCGCCATCGTGTCCGGAGATGAGAACGACATCCGCAAGCGCTTTGGTCACGCCCGCGGCAACGGCACCGATGCCGGATTGGCTGACCAGTTTGACGTGCACACGGGCCGCCGGGTTAGCTCGCTTGAGATCGAAGATGAGCTGCTTGAGGTCTTCGATCGAATAGATGTCATGGTGTGGCGGCGGCGAAATGAGACCAACCCCAGGGGTGCCGTGACGGGTGCGGGCGATCCACGGGTAAACCTTGCTCGAGGGAAGCTGCCCACCCTCGCCCGGCTTTGCGCCCTGTGCCATCTTGATCTGGATGTCCGTCGCGTTGGTCAGGTACAGGCTCGTGACCCCGAACCGACCCGATGCGACCTGCTTGATCGCACTCCGACGAGTCGGGTCGAGGAGGCGGTCAACGTCCTCCCCGCCCTCGCCCGTGTTGGATTTCGCACCGATCGAGTTCATAGCTATCGCCAGCGTCTCGTGCGCTTCGCGCGAAATCGATCCATAGCTCATCGCACCGGTCGAGAAGCGCTTGACGATCGATGACACAGGCTCGACGTCGTCGATCGGGATCGGCTTGCGCACACCGGTACGAAGTGTGAAAAGTCCGCGCAGCGTCATCAGGCGCTCGGCCTGTTCGTCAACGAGCTTCGTATAGTCGCGGAAGATGTCATATCGGCGGGCTCGGGTCGAGTGCTGCAGTTTGAACACCGTCTCGGGGTTGAACAGGTGCGGTGGACCCTCGCGGCGCCACTGGTACTCGCCGCCAGTCGCCAGGCGCTCGTGGATGCTGACCGCACCGTCTTCCGGATACGCGGCCGAGTGTCGCGCCGCGTTCTCGGCGGCGATGACCTCGATGCCGACCCCGCCGAGCAGGCTGGTGGTGCCCGTGAAGTACTGGTCGACGAACTCCTGCGATAGTCCGAGCGCCTCAAACGCCTGCGCGCCGGCGTAGGAGCCGACGACGGAGATCCCCATCTTGGACATCGTCTTCAGCACCCCCTTGCCGAGCGCCTTGATGAGATTCTTGACAGCTTTCTCGCCCGTGACGCCGGTGATTAGTCCGCTACGAACCAACTCCTCCGCGGTCTCCATCGCGAGATACGGGTTGACGGCGGAGGCGCCGTAGCCAATGAGCAGCGCGACATGGTGTACCTCGCGCACGTCACCAACCTCGGCGACGATGCCGATCTTCATCCTGTTTTCGGCGCGGATGAGGTGGTGATGAACGGTAGCGACCATCAGCAGCGACGGGATGGGCGCGTAGTCCTTGTTGGAGTCGCGATCGGACAGCACGATGAACTGAGCGCCGCGTTCGATCGCCGCGTCGACTTCGTCGCACATCTTTGCGAGCCGCTTTTCCATGGCGCGCGGGCCCTTATCGACCCGATACAGGCCGCGAACGGTCGTGGTCAGTGTCGAGCCAGGAGTCGGGTCAATGTGCTGGATCTTGGCCAGTTCGTCGTTGTCAATCACCGGGAAGTCGAGGATGACTTGCTTGGCATGCTCCGGGGTCGCCGTCAGCAGGTTTCGCTCCGGACCAAGACCGAGGCTCATCGACGTGACGGTCTCTTCGCGGATCGAGTCAAGCGGCGGGTTGGTGACCTGCGCGAATTGCTGAGCGAAGTAATCAAAGAGCAGTCGAGGACGCTCCGACAACACGGCGATTGGGGTATCCGACCCCATGGCGCCGAGCGGCTCCGCACCATTTTGCGCCATGGGTGCGACGAGCATGCGCACTTCTTCTTCGGTGTAGCCGAACGTTCGCTGGCGGCGCGTGACGGATGCCGGGGTGTGAACAATGTGCTCGCGATCAGGAAGGTGCTTGAGGTTGATGCGACCCTGGTCGAGCCACTCTCCCCACGGTTCTGACGCGGCGAGTTCTGCCTTGATCTCATCGTCTTCGATGAGACGCCCTGCCTCGGTGTCGACGAGGAACATCTTGCCGGGGCGAAGTCGTCCTTTTCGAACGATTCGCTCGGGCGCGAAATCCAGTACGCCAATCTCACTCGCGAGCACCACGAGGTCGTCATCGGTAACGAGGTAGCGGCCGGGCCGAAGCCCGTTGCGATCGAGCGTCGCCCCAACGAGTGTGCCGTCGGTGAATACGAGAGCGGCGGGTCCGTCCCACGGCTCCATGAGCATCGAGTGGTACTCGAAGAAGCTGCGACGGGCCGGATCGATGTCGGGCTGGTTCTCCCAGGCCTCGGGCACCATCATCATGATCGAGTGCGGGAGCGAACGGCCGGTGAGGCTCAGCAGCTCGACGACCTCGTCGAACGACGCGGAATCGCTTGCCCCCGGTGTCACGATGGGAAATAGTGGCTTGATGTCGCCGATCAGTTCGGACTCTAGTTGCGACTGTCTCGCCTGCATCCAGTTGCGGTTGCCCTGAACGGTGTTGATCTCCCCGTTGTGAGCGATCATCCGGAAGGGTTGTGCAAGCGGCCAGGATGGGAACGTGTTGGTGGAGTAGCGCGAGTGCACGAGAGCCAGCTTCGAGGCGAACCGCTCGTCGGAAAGGTCGGGGTAAAACGGCTCGAGCTGGAGCGTCGTAACCATGCCCTTGTACACGAGAGTTCGGCAGGACAGCGATGGGAAATATGCGCCGAGTTCACGCTCGGCGCGCTTGCGCAGGCGGAAAGCGAGACGATCGAGTTGGACTCCGCTCTGGGCTTTCGGGCCAGAGGACGCCACGAATAGTTGTTCAAAGACCGGCATCACCTCGCGCGCGAGGTTTCCGATCTGCCCGGCATCCACCGGAACCTCGCGCCAGCCCAGAACCGAGAGGTTCTCGCTGGACGCGATCGCGCCGATGCCAGCCTTGAGCTGCTCGCGTTCGTCGTCGTCGGTTGGCAGAAATGCCATTCCAACCGCATAGGCGCCTGCGGCCGGTAGATCGAAACCCGCGACCGCCCGCAGGAACACATCCGGGATCTGCGTGATGATGCCAGCACCGTCGCCGGTTCCCGCATCCGAACCAATCGCTCCACGGTGTTCGAGGTGCCGAAGTGCCTCGAGTGCGAGCGAGATGATGTCGTGACCCGCAGTGCCACGAAGAGTGGCGACCATCGCCAGACCGCACGCGTCTTTCTCGCGGGCAGGGTTGTAAAGACCCACCTTCGTCGGAATCGAACTGAAGCTCGCTCCGGGCAGGCCCGCCTTGTACACAGATGGTGGCGTGAGAGCCATAGGTACCGTCCTCACGATGACGCTAGCTCGTCGGGACTACAGCGGCCCAAGTATGGAGAGTGACTGACGCAGCGCCGGGATACGTGGGCTGTGAGATGCGTAGCTGTAGCGAGAGGTGGACTACCTAGACGACTGCTCCGCTTGTGGCGGCGCCGCTTTTCGATGCCTTATCGGGCTTCTGAACGGCATCATTGTCGTCATCGCTATCCGAATAGGTCTCCTCGGAGTCTACCTCAGAAGAGCTCGGCGACCATTCCTTGCCGGGCCGGTACACGCTGGGCTCGAGCCCGGGGTGACGGCGCGACTGGACGCGGAAAATCACAATGCCCAGGAGGATGGCGAACAACGCGCCCCAGACGTTGGAGCGGAGGCCGAGGTAGACCTGGCTCGGATCAATTCGAATCGACTCAAACCACACTCGACCGATGCCGTAGAAGATGAAGTAGAGGGCAATGAGTTTGCCCCAGCGCAGGCGGTAGTGGCGCTCAATCAACAGCAGAACCGTCAATACGAGCAGATTCCAGATGATCTCGTACAGGAAGGTCGGATGGAACAGTGTTCCGGCGGGCAGCCCAACGGGGAACGCCGCGTTTGTCGACTCAATCTGCAAGCCCCACGGCAGCGTGGTCGGTTGACCGTAGAGCTCGTGGTTGAAGTAGTTGCCAAACCGGCCAAGAGCCTGGGCAAGGATGAGGCCGGGCGCCAGCGCGTCAGCGAAACTCCAGAACCGGATTCCCGTGTAACGGCAACCGATGTACACACCGAGCGCTCCGCCGAGCAGCGAACCGAAGATCGCGATGCCGCCCTGCCAGACGTAAAACGCGGTCAGAGGGTCTTTACCAGGGCCGAAGTAGTCGTTGTAGTGCGTGAAGACGTGATACGTGCGAGCGCCGATAATTCCGAGGATGACGGCCGGGATCGCGATGTCGAGCACAATGCCCGGCTCGGCGCCACGCGCGGTCAGGCGACGAGAAGTCACGATGACGGCGGCAATGATGCCAGCGAGAAGGCACAGCGCGTAGGTCTTGATGTCGAGGCGATAATCGGCTCCGACGGCGGGGATGATGTTGTGAATCCAGCCGAGCGAGATGTAGATATCTGCCCATGCCTTTGGTGGGCTGGGAATGCTCAGGGGGACGAACAGCTGCGAAGCGAACAACGAACCAACGCCTTTCAAAACCGGTGCTACCTCTCGACAGTAGAACTAGGCAAGCCTAATGCGCCTTCGACCGGCCCTTTGCCCGTAGCGAGGAGCGTGGCGGCTGCGGCGACCGCATCCACTCCCCCGTCGGCGAGCGCTTTCACGAGCATCGACCCGACGATGGCACCGTCGGCGTAGTCGAGAATCTCCCGCACCTGCTCAGGTGTCGAAACTCCGAGACCCACGCACGCGCTCGTCGACCCAACAGCGCGCAGACGACTGACCAAACCTCGCGCGGCCGAGTCAACATCCGAACGAGCGCCTGTTATGCCCATCGTTGAGACGGCATAGACGAAGCCCCGGCTCTGGTCGACCGCCTGTTTCAGTCGCTCGTCGGTTGACGACGGAGCGGCCAGGAAGACCCGATCGAGCCCGGTTCTGTCTGAGGCTTCCAGCCATGCTGCCGCCTCATCGGGAATCAGGTCGGGCGTGATGAGTCCGGCGCCGCCCACCCCAACTAGCTCATCGGCGAATCGATCGACCCCAAACTGCACCACGGGGTTCCAATAGGTCATCAGCAATACGGGCGTGTCGACGCGAGCGGTGATGGCGGCAACAGCGTCGAATCCGTGGCGAAGTTTGAACCCTCCCGCCAGCGCTGCCTGAGTCGCCCGCTGGATGACGACGCCATCCATGACCGGATCTGAGTACGGCAGCCCGAGTTCGAGCGCGTCGACTCCATTCTCGGCGAGAGCAACAGCTGCTTCGATACTGGTCGCAAGATCCGGGTATCCGACAGGCAAATAGCCGATCAGGGCGCCACTGCCTTCGGCCTTGCGCGCCGCGATGACGTCGGCGAGCCGGCTCACTCGCTCGCTCCCGTACCCAGCGCACCGGAGCGGATCGCTGCGGCATCTTCGTCGGCGAGAGCGGCGGCATCCAGGATGTCGAAATATTTGCCCGCGGTCTCCATGTCTTTATCGCCGCGGCCGCTGAGGTTCACCAGGATCGTCGCATCCTTGCCCAGCTCCTTGCCCAGCTTGATCGTGCCTGCCAGAGCGTGGGCGGACTCGATAGCCGGGATGATGCCCTCGGTAAGGCTCAGCAGGCGCAGCGCCTGCATGGCTTCGTCGTCGGTGATCGGCAGATAGCTGGCGCGGCCGGTGTCCGCGAGCCAGGCGTGCTCGGGCCCGACTCCCGGGTAGTCGAGACCGGCCGAAATGGAATGCGACTCGATGGTCTGGCCGTCGTCATCCTGCAGGAGGTAGCTTCGCGCACCATGCAGAACCCCCGGGCGACCGCGCGTGATGGTTGCGGCGTGACGCTCAGTGAGATGCCCGTCTCCTGCAGCCTCGTAGCCGTAGAGCTTCACGCTCGGATCATCCAGAAACGCGTGGAAGATGCCCATGGCGTTGCTGCCACCGCCCACGCAGGCCGTCACGGCGTCTGGAAGTGCACCAGTCAGCTCGAGCACCTGCGCTCTCGCCTCCTCGCCGATGATCTTGTGGAAATCTCGGACCATGACCGGGAACGGATGTGGCCCGGCGACGGTGCCCAGCAGATAGTGCGTGGTATCAACGTTGGCGACCCAGTCGCGCAGGGCGTCATTGATCGCGTCCTTGAGCGTGCGGGAGCCGGTCGTGACCGGAATGACGGTCGCGCCGAGGAGTCGCATGCGGGCGACGTTCAGCGCCTGGCGCTCGGTGTCGACCTCGCCCATGTAAACGACGCACTCCATGCCGAACAGTGCCGCAGCGGTGGCCGTCGCGACACCGTGCTGGCCAGCGCCGGTCTCGGCGATCAGGCGCGTCTTGCCGAGCCGTCGCGCGACGAGGGCCTGACCCAGGACGTTATTGATCTTGTGAGATCCCGTGTGGTTCAGGTCTTCGCGCTTCAGGATGATGCGAGCTCCGCCGGCGTGCTCGCCGAAGCGGGGCACCTCGGTAATGATCGACGGGCGCCCGGTGTACGTCTTGTGGAGGTTCGCCAGCTCCTCTTGGAACACCGGATCGATTTTTGCCGTCTGGTAGGCGGCATCCAATTCGTCGAGAGCGGCGATCAGGGATTCGGGCACGAAACGGCCGCCATACTCGCCGAAGTACGGGCCTAGTTCGTCACGCAGCGCCATCAGCTTGCGGCCATATCCACACCGTTTGGCATTTCTAGACCGACCGGAATTCTTTGAGCGTTGCGACCGGGTCGCCGCCCGTCACCAATGCCTCGCCGACTAATACCACGTCGGCTCCGGCCTCGCGGTAGTGCGCCACATCTGCTGTTGTCTTGACGGCGGATTCCGCAACTCGAACGACACCCGACGGAATCGATTCAGCGAGCGATCCGAACAGGTCGCGATCCAGACCAAAAGTGCTGAGATTGCGCGCGTTGACGCCCACAATCGTGGCACCGACATCGAGGGCTCGTTCGAGCTCCTCGGCCGAGTGGGTCTCGACCAGCGCGGTCATCCCGAGTTCCCCGATGAGGTCAAAGAGCTCCTGCATGCGAGCCTGCTCGAGCGCCGCAACGATCAGCAAAACGAGGTCTGCACCCGCGGCGCGAGCCTCAAAGACCTGATACGGGTCGACGATGAAGTCTTTGCGCAGCACCGGCACAGATACGGTCGCGCGAACGAGCTCGAGATCCTCGAGTGAGCCACCGAATCGCCGACGTTCGGTGAGAACACTAATCGCGCTCGCTCCCCCCGTCTCGTAAGCGGCAGCAAGCGCTGCGGGATCGGGGATCTCGGAGAGCACGCCCCGCGACGGGCTCGCTCGCTTGACCTCCGCGATGATTTTGACTTTCGCGGCCGGCGCGAGGGCCGTCAATACGTCCAGGGCGGCGGGGCGCGCCGTCGCGGCGGCCTCTATGTCGGCGAGGGGAACGGCAGAACGTCGATCCGAAGCATCCTCGAGAGCTCCGGCGACCAGCTCGGTCAGCATGTCGGTAGTAATGAGCCGGCTTACGCGTGCGGTTTGGGCTGGTAGCGATCGCCGCCGACGCCGAAGCCCGCAAGCTTCAGGATCAATCCGACGAGCGCGCCAAGAACGAACAGGCCTGCGGATGCCCAGACGAGCCACGGCACGTCCAACCAAAAGGCGAGAGTGCCGATCGCAAACGCGACGAGCATGATGATGACAGCGGTCCATGCTGCGGGCGAGTTGCCGTGGCCTGGGACGGTACCTGCTGACACGTTTCTCCTTGGTTGGGGGGGTGTGGTTGCGCTCTACTTTACCGGCTTGGATCC
>JADGOT010000064.1 GCA_017882805.1 Glaciihabitans sp.
AGGAACCCGAGGATGAACAGCGGAACTATCGCCGGGCGCGCACTCGTTGCTGTTCCACGACGCCGGGTCAGCACGGAGGTGATCGCGACCATGGGAGCGAGCATGAGCACCCGAGTGAGTTTTACGACGACGGCCGCCGCGAGGGCCACGGTGCCGAGCGTCTGAGCGGTCGCAACCACCTGGCCGACGTCGTGCACACTCGCACCGACCCAGTGTCCGAACTGGAGGTGGCTCAGCCCCAGCAGCGTCGCGAGGGCGGGAAGCACGACGATCGACAGCGTGCCGTAGAGCGTCACGAGCGCGATTGGCGTGCCGGTATCCTTTGGATCGCTCCCGCGAGCCGCACTCATCGCACCCACCGCCGAGACTCCGCAGATTGAGAACCCGGCCGCGAACAGCGCGGGCTGATCACCCTCGAGGCGGAACGCGCGAGCGATGAGCCACGTGAGCACGAAGCTGAGCGCGACAACCACGACTATCGCGAGGATCGTCAGCCAGCCGAGAGCGAGGATGCTCCGCAGGCTCAGCTGGAGGCCAAGCACGACGATCCCGATGCGCAGCAGGCGCCGGGATGCCACGGCCAGCCCGGGCTTGAAGATGCCGTCGAGCGACCGCCGGAATGGCGGGATGCTGCCAGCGATTACTCCAAAAACGAGCGAGGCGGTGAGCCAAGGGAACCACGGCAGCAGCACATGGATGCCGAAGCCGGCGGCTGCGCCCACCGCAGCAAGGAGTAATCCAGGGAGGGGTTTAGTCAACTTCGACGCGGTTGCGGGCCGGGTTGGTCAGCGTACCGATGCCATCGATAGTGATGTCGATGGTCTGGCCATCCACAAACCCGCCGAGTCCCGCGGGCGTTCCGGTGAGAATCAGGTCGCCCGGCAGCAGGGTCCAGATGTCCGACGCGAACGCCATGATCTCGGGGATGCCGTGAATCATGTCCTTTGTATTGCCGTGACGCCGCGCCTCGCCGTCGACATAGGTCTGAATTTCGAGTGCCGAAGTGTCGAGCTCGGTCTCGATGTACGGGCCGATCGGGCAGAACGTGTCATACCCCTTCGCCCGCGCCCACTGGCCGTCCGAGAACATGACATCGCGCGCGGACACGTCGTTGGCGATCGTGTAGCCGAAAATATAGTCGGCGTAGTTCTCTGCCTTTATCTGCTTGGCGATCTTGCCGATGACGATGGCCAGCTCGCCCTCGTGCACGATCCTGCCCTCGACGGGTGGGATCTGAATGGCGTCCCCTGGCCCGATGATCGCCGTATTCGGCTTCAGGAAGAGCAGCGGGGTCTCCGGGCTGTCGATGTGCAGGTCATCCTTGTGGTCCGCGTAATTCAGGCCAACGCACACGACCTTCGAGCGCGGGATGACCGGAGCGAGCAGTTTCACGTCTTCGAGCGGAATGCGCTCATCGGTCGACTCGAATCCGCTGAACATTGGGTCGCCGACGAGAACGACAACGTCGTCCCCGTCGATGATTCCGAATCGTGGGTCACCATCGGTACTGAAACGTGCGATCTTCACCTGACGAGACTACCGGTCGGCACCGGAACGTCAGGCGTCGAGCCGCGTCATCCACCCGTGCGGGTCTGGGAGGCGACCGTACTGGATGTCGAGAAGCTCCTGACGCAGCGACATCGTCAGCTCGCCGGCGGGTGCGTCGGCATCGCCGATGGTGAAGTTCGCCGCCTTGAGCTGCGCGATCGGGGCGACGACCGCGGCGGTGCCGCAGGCAAACGCCTCAGTGATGTTCCCGCTCGCGGCTTCATCCCGCCACTCGTGGATCGACACCCTGCGCATCTCGGTCGCGAGACCCCGATCGCGCGCGAGGTGCAGGATCGAGTCGAGCGTGATTCCCTCGAGGATGCTCGAAGACTCCGGCGTGATCAGCGTGCCGTCTTTGTGGACGAGGACGACGTTCATACCGCCGAGTTCTTCGAGGTACAGGCCCTCCTCGGAATCGAGGAAGAGCACCTGGGCACAGCCGTTCTCGTAAGCCTCCTGCTGGGCGACGAGAGACGACGCGTAGTTGCCGCCCGTCTTCGCGGCACCGGTGCCGCCCTTTCCGGCTCTGGCATAGTCGGTCGAGAGCCAGATCGACACCGGAGCAACGCCACCGGGGAAGTAGGCACCGGCGGGGCTCGCAATGACGTAATAGTTGACCTTGTTGGCCGGCCGCACACCCAGGAATGCCTCCTTGGCAAACATGAATGGACGCAGGTAGAGACTTTGCTCGCCGCTCTCGGGCACCCAGTCGATATCGTTCCGCACTAGTTGCTTGATCGATTCGAGAAAGTACTCGACGGGTAGTTCGGGCAGAGCCAGACGACGAGCGGAACGCTGCATCCGGTAGGCGTTCGCCTCGGGGCGGAACGACCATACGCTGCCATCGGCGTGCCGGTATGCCTTCAGTCCCTCGAACACCTCCTGGCTGTAGTGCAGCACCGCAGCGGCCGGGTCCATCGAAATCGGACCGTATGGCTGCACTCGCGGACGGTGCCAGCCGCCTTTGTCCGACCAGCAAATGTCGACCATGTGGTCGGTGAAGACCTTGCCGAAGCCGGGATCGACTAAAAGCGCGTCGCGCTCCTCCTTCGACTTCGCGTTCTCATTGCGGAACGTCTGGAAGTGGAGGTCTTGCGCCGCCATCTGAAGTTGGATTGCCATGGAGTGCTCTTTCGATAAGAAGTGATCTAATTGTGCGCCAGCCGCGCGACGATTGCGTCGCCAATGGCTGAAGTCGTTCTACTGCCGGTCCCTGAGCCAGTCGAAGGGTCGGCAAGTTCGGCTGTCACCGCCGCGCTCACTCGAGCCGACGCATCCGCGAATCCCAGGTGGTCGAGCAGTAGCGCGACCGAAAGGATGGCCGCGGTTGGGTCGGCCTTCTGCTGCCCCGCGATGTCGGGCGCGGATCCGTGGACCGGCTCAAACATGCTGGGAAAGGTGCCATCCGGATTGATGTTGCCCGAGGCGGCCAGTCCGATGCCCCCGCTGATAGCGGCAGCCAAATCGGTGAGGATGTCGCCAAAGAGGTTGTCTGTGACGATCGTGTCAAATCTAGCGGGATCGGTAACAAGAAAGATAGTCGCCGCGTCGACGTGCAAGTAGTCGACGGCGATGTCCGGATACTCGGTCGCGATTTCGTTGACGGTGCGCTGCCAGAGGCTGCCCGCATTGGTGAGCACGTTGGTCTTGTGTACCAGGGTCAGTTTCTTGCGGCGCCTCGACGCGGTCTCGAATCCGTACCGCACGAGGCGCTCCACACCGTGTGCCGTGTTGATCGATACTTCGGTGGCGATCTCGAACTCTGTGCCGCGACGAATGACTCCGCCATTGCCGACATACGGCCCCTCGGTGCCCTCGCGGACGACAACGAAGTCGACGTTGCCCGGGTTGGCCAACGGGGAGGCCACGTTCGGATACAGCTGCGTCGGACGCAGGTTGAC
>JADGOT010000358.1 GCA_017882805.1 Glaciihabitans sp.
AAGGCGGTCGCCATCGAGCCTGGCGATCGCACAACGCTCGATCTCGGGTCGCTGCGCGGCAGCGGGCCTATCGTCGTCAACGGCCAACCGGTCGCCGACCTGTTCTGCGCCCTGTGGACGGCTTACATCACGGCAGTGTTGCGCTCAGGTGACAACGTGTTGAGATGACCGTGTCCAACACGCTAGCGCGGTACTGCGAGCCGGTGAGCCCCACGCGGTTCGTCTTCCAGTCCCAGCTCGAGTCCGGCCTGTACGGCCCGGTGCGCATCCTGGTCACGTCCGAGGAACAGCAGGGATGACCGTGCCCCTGGCCGCGAGGTGGCGCTCGGTGGCGCTCGGTGGCGCCGAGTTCTCCATCCCACGATCGCTCGACGACTCCGCGGCCGTTGCGACCATCCGGGCAGGCTATGACGCGGGTATCCGGATGTTCGACAGCGCTCGCGTGTACGCGAGGTGGATGACCGGCTGCACAACGTGCTCCATGTTGGCCTTGGCCGCGTGTTTGCTTCGCTGCGGCGCTCGCCACTTCTACTCGACCTCTTGTGTGCGATGTTCGATGATGTTATAACTATCAGCATCGAACACTCCCGAACTTCGAATATTCGATGTCGTGACGGCAGGCTGTGGCGGCGATGCCTGTTCTTCAATGTTGGAAGGTGTGAACATGATCGCAAGTTCAGTGCCCGCAGAGGCCAGGCGCACGCGACTGCATGCGCTCTTGGAGCGAGAAGGCGCCGTTATCTTGGCGGACGCGGCTAAGTCCTACGGCGTCAGCGCAATGACTATCCGCCGAGACCTCTTCGAGATGGAGCAAGCGGGTCTTGCCCGACGCGTGCGTGGTGGAGCAGTCGCTGTCGGTCCACAGCTCTTCCAGCGGCGTCAGCAAAAGGCGGCTAGTGCAAAACGGGCGATCGCGCTCAAAATGTTTCCTCTGTTGCCTCGCACAGGGGCAGTCGCCATGGATGCTTCTTCCACTGTCCATCGCTTTGCTGTGGAGATGGAGCCAGCCGACCTCACCATACTAACGTCCGGTATCGAGACGTTCTCGGTGCTGAGCACGAAGAAAGACGTTCGAGCGATTCTCACGGGAGGCGAACTCGAACGTCGAACAGGCGCCCTCGTCGGTCCCGTCGCACAGCGCACGATCCGCGACTTCGTTTTCGTGCGCGCATTCGTGTCACCCACGTGTATCGACCCTGAACTCGGAGCCACCGAGTCAACCGCCGATGGCGCGGAGGTCAAGCGAGCTCTCCGCCTGGCGGCCCGGTCGCTCGTCGTCGCAGCCGACTCCACCAAACTCAACGAAGCGTCAGCAGCGCGAGCGTTGGACCTCACCGACATCGACGTGCTCGTGACGGAACTCGATCCCAATGACGCCTCGCTCGACGCCTACCGAGACAGAGTGGAGTTGTTGTGAGCCACTGGGCGCCCCTGTTTCTGGGCATCGACGTCGGCACGACGACGGTCAAGGCCTCCATCGTCGACGATGAAGCACGAGTACTGGCGCAGGCATCCGTCAGTTACCCCACATCATTTGTGCGGTCGTCGTGGGTGGAACAGAACCCGGAAGACTGGTGGCGCGCCATTTTGTCGGTGCTCGCGCAGTTGAGTCACGACGGCGGCTCCGGCATCCTGTCATCGGTCGCAGGCATCAGCGTTAGCGCCCAGGCCCCCACCCTGTTGGCTCTTGATGCATCGGGGAGACCAATTCGGCCCGCTCTCATCTGGATGGATCGCCGCGCAGAGCCCGAATGCGAAACCCTCGCTGGGCTGGCCGGCCGGGAAGAGTATCTCCGGGTGACCGGGAATCGAATCGACCCCTTCTTCATCGCCCCCAAACTGCTGTGGCTGAGGACGAACGAACCCGCGACCCTCTCACGGGCCGCGACCTTCGTGCAGATCAACGGATACATCGCATACCGCTTGACCGGCTCGCTAAGCATGGATGACCAGCACGCCTCGTTGCTCGGTCTGCGCGATATCCAAGCGGGCGAGTGGTCTGAGGACCTGCTCGCCGCCGTCGGCGTCAGCGCCTCGCAATTTCCCGACAGTTTTGCGGCGACCGACGTTGTCGGACACGTCACCGCGGAGGCCGCGGACGCAACAGGCCTGTTGATGGGCACACCGGTTGTCGCGGGAACGGTCGACAGCGCCGCTGCCGCGCTGGAGGCGGGCGTGGTGCGGCCCGGCCAAGCCGCTGAAATGACCGGCACATCGACCGTCATCATCTTCCCCGTCGCCGAGCCGACGGCACGACCCGAGTTCATCACGATGGCCTCTGTGATCCACGACCAATGGCTCCACCTTGCAGCGATGGTTGCAACAGGGGCGAGTCTCAAGTGGTTGAAAGATCTGACCGCAGCCGAGAAGAGCTTCACCGATCTCACTCGGGAGGCCGAAACGGTCCCGGCTGGAGCCGGGGGCATGGTCTTCCTCCCCTACATGATGGGCGAGAGGTCCCCCATCTGGGACAGCGCAGCGCGTGGGGTCTTCCTCGGGCTCACCTTGGGGTCAGGCGTTCCTCAACTCACCCGCGCCATTCTCGAGGGCACCGCGTTCGCCCTTCGACACAACCTGGAAGTAGCCGCCGAGCACGGACTACGTCCCGAGGCGCTGCGGTCAACCGGCGGGCCCGCGGCGAGCGATCTGTGGTGCCAGATCAAGGCGGATGTCACGGGCGTACCGATTGTCAGAATGCACGCGCCTACCGGCGCAACATTCGGCGATGCCTTGATTGCCGCGGTTGGCACAGAACATATGAGCGATCTTGGGACCGCGGTGAGCGCGGCCGCGACCGTTGATCGCGAATTCCTTCCCGACCAAGCAAAGCGCCATCTGTACGACGACCTCTTCCACGTCTTTCGCAACACCTATGAGCACGTCAGGAATGACCTTGACGAGCTGGCACAACTTTCCATTCCGGAGGCCACAGCATGACAGCAACACTTCTGACCGCGCGATTCGACGAGGGCGAACGACTGCGACTCGAAACCGTAATCGGTGCGGTCGAGACCGCTGGCTTCGGCGTGGACGGTGTTGTGCTTCCGCGCGCAGAACTGATCGACAGAGTCAGCCAGGTGCGACGGCTCATCGTTGAGTTCGAGCAGATCGACGACGAGGTGCTCTCGGCTGCACCGCAACTCGAAGTCATTACCTGTTGTAGAAACGAGCCAGGCGCAAGCGTGGATATCGAGGCGGCGACGCGACGCGGCATCCCTGTGCTGTTCACGCCGGGGAGAAATGCGACGGCCGTCGCCGAATACACCATCGGCCTCCTGATCTCTGCAACTCGAGGGATTGCCGCAGCGCATCATGCGCTTCGCTACACCGACAGGTACACCGCGATTCCAACGGGCGATTCGGTGACGAGGCGCGATGCGACAGCCCAATGGTCACTCGACCCCGGAGCACCATTCGACACCTTCCAAGGCCCCGAACTATCGGGCCGCACAATTGGCATCATCGGTTTCGGGCTCATCGGCCAGGAGATCGCGAGATTGTGCAGCGCGTTCGGCATGTCGATCATCGTCTACGACCCCTACGTCTCCAGCGAGGTGCTCGCCGCCGACGGCGTGGAGCGCGTGGGGCTCATGGATCTCGCGAGGATGAGCGACGTCGTCGCTGTCGCCGCAAAGGTCACGCCCGAGAGCCGGGGGGTCGTGTCCCGCGACGTTTTCGAAGCCATGCAACCGCACGCCTACTTCGTCAACACAGCACGGGCAGCGCTCGTGGACTACGACGCACTCGTCGACGCACTCCGTTCTCGCTCAATCGCCGGCGCCGCGCTGGACGTCTACCCGATTGAACCGCTGCCCGCTGATTCGGCACTGCTCAGCCTCGACAATGTGGTGCTCTCACCGCACCTCGCTGGTGCGAGCAGCGACGTCGTGCGGCACCACTCCCGCCAGACAGTCGATGATCTGATCCGACTTGAGCGAGGTGAACGCCCCCGCTTCCTGGCCAATCCGGGGGTCTTCGAGGCGTCAATGAGGCTGCGGTCATGAGCCGGGTCGCGATCGTCACCGGCGGCGCCGGAGGGCTCGGATCCGCTATCACAGAGGAACTTGTGAAGAGCGGGCACCGAGTCGTTGTTGCCTATCGTAGTCGAGCGCTCGAGGCCGACAATCTCGTCAAAAGCTTGGGTGGAGCATCCGTCGCCGCATCTGTGTACGCGGATCTGGCTTTGCCGGGAGCAGCGAAGATCATCGTTGATGCGGCAAGAGACGTTTTCGGCGTCCCCACTGTGCTCGTCAACAATGCCGGCATCATGACGAGCGCAACCGTGGAATCGATGAGCGACGACCAGTGGGATGAAAGCATCACCGTCAACCTCACGTCGGCTTTCCGACTCGCGCGAGAGGTGATTCCCGGCATGCGCGCGGCGGGCGGCGGGGGGCGCATCATCAACGTCTCGTCGCAGGCTGCTTTCCGTGGCTCGGTAGGCCGGGCGCACTATGCGGCGGCAAAGGCGGGGATGCTCGGGCTCACCTATTCCTTAGCACGAGAACTCGGACCCGATGCGATCACCGTGAATGCGGTCGTGCCTGGACGGTTCATGAGCGACATGTTGGCGAGCCATCTGACCGGTAAGGAAGAAGGATGGCTCGCGGCGACACCGCTCGGCCGGTTCGGCACGCCAGCAGAACTCGCCAGCGCGGTGGGTTACCTCGCCTCAGAAGGCGCCTCGTACATCACGGGCACTGCGCTGCAAATAGGCGGGGGTCTCGTGATGGGCTGACCGACTTACGCAGCCCTAAACACCCAATGAACTCAATGGACTCAATGAGGAGCAACCAATGAAACGCAACAATCTTCTGACCACACTGGCGGCCTCGGCCGCTCTCTCAGCCCTCGTCCTCACCGGATGCTCGAACACGGCCACTGCGCCGACGTCGGGTAGCACAGGCAAAGTGACTGGAGCGATCAAGATCGCCTACATCGTCAAGCGCGGGACCGACACATTCGCGAGCGACCAGGTCGACGCCGCGAAGGCCGCTGCCGCAAAGGTGGGGGTCGAACTGGTCACGGCGGATGTCAAACAGGACACTGGACTAACGATAAGCACCGTGAACCAAATGCTCGCGAACGGAATCAAGGGTCTCATCATCGTGGTACCCGATCAAGCGATCGGCCCGCAGGTGCTCCAGCTCGCAGCGGCCAAGGGCGTGCCCGTGCTCGCTTCTGACGACCCCATCAAAGACTCGTCGAGTAAAGCAGCGCCCTTCATCGGGCTCAACGGAGTAGCACTTGGCACTCAGGCTGGCAACGAACTAGCGAAGATCCTCGACACGCATCCGGATTCGACACCCGCCAACACCGCGTTCGTCGTCGTGAGTCAGAACAGCGTGAGCGCCTGCACCGAACCAACCGGTTCCGCGATCGCCGCCTTCAACAGCGC
>JADGOT010000065.1 GCA_017882805.1 Glaciihabitans sp.
ATAAGGACGCGATGGGTTTCATCGCGTCCGTACCTGACGCTAATAGGGGAGTCCTGTGACCACAAGAGGGGGTAGACAAGTCCGCCCGAAAATCGCGGCCTTGCCCTCTACGAGAGAGCCGGGTTCGTAACCGTCGGTCGCAACGGGAACTCCGACACAATGCTGCTTAGGCTTCAGCCATGACCGACCCGACGATCCAGCCGCCATCGCCACCGGCATATCCACCGTATCCACCCCCACCGCTCGCTGCCGTTCCCAAGCCGCCGCGCAAATGGCTTGGTCCGGCCGGCGGTTGGTTGGTGTTCGTCGCAATGACCGCCTTCTGGTTGTTCAACGTCCTGTTTGACCAGTTCGCTCTCCACCACGTTTCCCTGTCACCCAACTCGCTCATCCTCGGCGGACTCGGGATGACCGGTGCCCTCATTTACACGCTCGCGTACCGACTACGACCAGCCGAGGGCATCTCGGTCGTGCGCCTGCTGCTGGCCTTCTTTCTGGGCGGACTGTTCGCAACCGAACTCGCGGTGATGATCGAAACCCCGCTCGTTGCATTCGCCTTCGCCTCCAACCCACACGGATTGCTGATTGCGGAGTCGCTGGCCGGAGTTATCGAAGAACTCTGCAAGCTGGCTGCGGTCCTGATTGTGGCTCGCGGACTCACCGTCAAAACGGCCCGCACTGGGCTCTTCCTTGGAGGTGCGGTGGGTCTGGGCTTCGCTGCGTTCGAAGACATGAGGTACGCGGCCGGAAGCCTCACCGACACGGTTCTCGGTCACAACGGGTTGGGATCGGTGCTGAGCGTTACCTTCGGCCGCGACCTGTTCGGACCGTTCGAGCATCCGGTGCTGTCTGCGCTTCTCGCCGCGGCCGTTTTTGCCGCGACTCGAAACGGTCGTTATCGGATCACCCTGAAGGTCGTGGCGGTCTACCTGGGTGTCGCGGTCGCGCACGGTCTCATCGACACGCTTCCCGGTCTCTTGGCTTTAGCCAGTGGCGCAGCACGGCCGACGGCGGTGAACCAACTCCCGGGGGTTGGACTCTCAATCCTCGTGATTTTGGGAACCGACATAATTTGGCTCATCTACTCGCGACGACTTAAACGTGAGGCGCTCGCTACCTAGCCTGCCGCATCGCCGGTCGGGTCGAGCGCGGTCGGGTCGTCGAGTGCTTCGCCGCCTACCGGTTCGCCATCCCAGTGGGTGGCAATCCAGCCTTCGGCGGGGGAACCTTCGAGCACGATCATCGCCGTGTTCGGCAGCTCATGCGACCGACTGAACGCTTCGTCAATGTTTCGCGAGATCGCGGAAGCCCAGGTGCGGATGGCGGCACCGTGGCTGAATACGACAACCGTGCCGTCGTGTGCGGCGGCCACCTGGCCGATCGCCTCAGTGAACCGGGCGAAGAACTCATCGCCACTCTCGCCACCGGGGATGCGTGCCGCGCTGTCCTGCCACCACGAAATGATGGTGCCCATGTAGCCGCGCACGGAATCCTTGTCGGACTTGCCCTCGAAGATGCCGGCGCCAATTTCGCGGAGGCCGCCGAGAATCTCGACCGCAACGCCGGTCGTCGTTGCCAGTGGCGCTGCTGTAAGCGACGTGCGCTGCATCGTCGACGCGTAGATGGCCTGAACCTCTTCGTCTGCGAGCGCCGCGGGGATTGCCCGGGCCTGTTCTTGCCCAAGCTCCGTGAGCAACGGTCCCGGCACTACCGTGCCAAGGTCACCGTTGACGTTGTCGATGGTTTGGCCGTGCCTGATCAATAGAAGTCGCATCGATATCAGCCTAGGTCGGGGAGGTGTCCGAACTCTGAACGCGTTCGCGCTTAGGGTCGATTGCAGGATGAAAACCACGACAGCACGAATCGGAGCTCGCATTGGCATCGCCACTGCGATACTCGCCGCCAGCCTCGGTCTGACGGGATGCATCCAGTCGTCCGCGCCACTACCAAACAACGGCGCTAGCGACTCGCCCTCGCTCTCGCCGACCGCGACGTCGCCGGTAGGCGCAACCCCCAGCGCGACCCCTGCGCGGCCGAAGTTCACGGAGAACTGCACGACCTTGCTTACCGCAGCGCAGGTCTACGCCTACAACCCGAACTATGTTGTCGACTCTGCCTATGCGCCGAAGCCCGGCTCCGTCCCTGCGTCAATCGCCGCGCACGGCGGGCAGACCTGCGGGTGGATCAATGAGACCTCCGGCGCCGAGGTCGAAGTAGCAATTACGACTTTGCCCGCGGATCAGTGGGCCAAAGCGAAAGCCGCTGCGTCCGGCGGCACTCCGATTAGTTCTGGTGGTAAAACGGGGTACTTCGCTGTGACGCACGGCATCGGCTCGGCGCAACTGTTCTTTGGGGCGTTCTGGTTGGATGTGTCCGCCGCCGACTTCGCTACGGCGGCCGATGCGGAAACTCTGTATCCGGTCGTCGTGCAGAACCAGCTACACGCCGGCGGCTAGGCCAACTTCGCACTTACGGCAAACCGTTGACGACTGTCGTCCGTACGGCCGTGTATGCCTCCTCATCCATTCTCATTGCTTCAGGAATGTTTCGCAGAGTTCTCGCGGCACCCTCACGAAGGAAATAGAAATGGACGCCCCTTTGGGACGTCCATTTCTATTTCGTGCGCGAGGGGGGACTTGAACCCCCATGCCCTCACGGGCACACGGACCTGAACCGTGCGCGTCTGCCAATTTCGCCACTCGCGCGTGACCGCCGACGACGAGTCGTCAACTCAGCGAGATTAGCACGATGCGTGCGGATGCATCACGTTGGTCTAGTGCCCAGGCTGGACGACAGCAAGCACGGCGAGAGCAACAAGGAGCACCGCCATGGCGGCAATTACAGCGATGAGTAACACGTGGTGATTCACCCGGGTCACGCTAGATGCAACGACACTGGGCGTTTGCGTATTGTCCACAACCCCGACCAGAGTGCAAAGGCAACGTGGAGCGACGCGCACTAACATCAGAGGGGTACGTGTCCGCCACAACGGGGAGATTCTTGGGCCTTCTGGATAGCTTCGAACGAGGTCTTGAGCGGGCAGTAAATGGTGCCTTCGCCAAGACCTTTCGGAGTGGTCTTCAGCCGGTCGAAGTGACGAGCGCCCTGCGCCGTGAACTCGACACCAGGGCCGTCGTCGTTGCGCGTGACAGAATCCTGGTTCCGAACAAGTTCACTGTGCTTCTGAGTCCCGCCGACTATGGGGCCATGTCGGAGGTTGGGCCGTCCCTGATTGACGAATTCATGCTTCAGGTCGAGAGGCACGCGATTGCGCAGCGGTACTCCTTTGCCGGAGGAATCTCAATCGAACTCAAACCAGACGAGAAGCTCGCCGAGGGTGTCGTCGGGATCAACTCCGTCAGCGTCAAGGGCGCCGTCTCATGGACGCCCGTGCTAGAGATCGACGGCACCATGCATCAACTGGCTGGCGCGCGCACAATTATTGGCCGGGGATCCGAAGCCGACATTACGGTCGATGACACGGGTATCTCGCGCAAACATGTCGAGATTCTCTGGGATGGGAAGCGGGCACAGGCGCGCGATCTCGGCTCGACTAACGGCTCGAAACTCAACGGTGCAAAGTTGGCAAAGGCCCCGCTCGAACCAGACTCCGTGATTGAGATCGGCAGAACGAAGATTGTCTTCCGCGTTCTCGCTCAATCGGCCGATTCCGCTGCGACCAACGTCGTCTCCGACAGAGGACGCGGCGAGCAATGAGCGAACTGACTCTGCTCATCCTTCGCCTTGCGTTCCTCGCCATCCTGTGGCTTTTTGTCTTCGCCGTCGTCTATGCGCTGCGCAGCGACCTCTTTGGTCATCGCCTCCGTCGACAGGGTGCCGACATGACTTCACCGTTCGCCGGTGCCCCCGTTGCGGTGGCTGCACCGCCGGGTGCCGCAGCACTAATCGACGCTCCGACCGCAGCGGTAACTATTCCTCGAGCTTCGGACCGCAAAGAGGCACACCGTCTTGTCATCACTTCGGGACCCAAGGAGGGCCTCGAGATCGAACTGCCGAGCGAACAGCTCGCCATCGGCCGCTCGAGTGAGTCCGGACTGGTTATCCGTGACGATTACACCTCAACGCATCACGCTCGCCTCCTGCTCTGGAACGATGGCTGGGTGGTTCAGGATCTCGACTCAACCAACGGAACGTTCCTGGATGGCACTCGGGTCACCCTGCCGACGCTCGTTCCCCTAAATACCCCGGTCACCATCGGTACGACCACTTTCGAGCTGCGACGGTAGGCAGTGGCCGACAAGAAGAGCGCAGCCGTCTCCCACGTCGGCAAGATTCGCGCCAATAACCAGGACAGCGGATACGCGGGCAGCTACCTCTTTGTTGTGGCCGACGGCATGGGCGGTCACGCTGGTGGTGATGTGGCCTCAGCCATCGCGATTCGGCGCATCAGCGAAGTCGACAAAAAGTACACGTCCGCACACGACGCCGCATTCGCGCTGCAATCGTCGCTGATCGCGGCAAACTCTCTGCTCGCCGAGACCGTCTTCGAGCACAACGAACTCACCGGCATGGGCACGACGGTCAGCGGACTCATCCGCGTAGACAATCAGATCGCGATGGCCCACATCGGCGATTCGCGGGTATACCGCTATCGCGGCGGCAAGCTCGAGCAGATCTCAACTGACCACACCTTTGTGCAGCGCCTGGTGGACTCGGGGCGCATCACGCCCGAGGAGGCGGCCGTGCATCCCCGCCGTTCCGTACTTATGCGGGTTCTCGGAGATGTGGATGCGGCGCCGGAGATCGACACGGAGGTATTCGAGACCGCGGCGGGCGATCGATGGATGATCTGCTCTGACGGCCTCTCGAGCTACGTGTCCGACGATCGAATGGAGCACGTTCTGGCAACCGTGCCCGACGCTCAGGGTGCCGCGGAACGTCTCGTCAAAGAAAGCCTCGACCAAGGTGCCCCCGACAACGTGACGGTAGTGCTGCTCGATATCGACGCAACGATCGACTCCGCGCACATCCCCCCGATCACGGTTGGGTCGGCCGCCAGCCCGCTCTCCTTCGACAGCGACAGCACCCGTCGCGCACTGCGCCTACCCACCCTCCTGCTGCATCCGCTCAAGGCCACCCAGCCTGACCCAAGTCACTTCGAGCCGGAATCGGACGACTATCTGGATGAGCTCATCGAGGAGGACCGCAGCAGGCAACGGCGTCGACGCGTCACCTGGTTGGTCTCGATCATCCTCATCGTTCTCGCCGTCACCGCTGCCATCGTCGTCGGATACAACTGGACTCAGACCCACTACTACGTCGGCAACGACCACGGCTACGTCGCCATCTACCGCGGGGTGCAACAGAACCTCGGACCGATTGCACTGTCGACGGTGTACGAGAAGACGGACATCCCGCTCTCGCAGCTCCCTTCGTTCAACCGTGGACAGGTCGAGGCAACGATCAGTGCCGCAAACCTCAGCCTCGCTAAAGACATCGTTGATCGGTTGGCGAATGCCGGTAACTAGCAGCACGAAGCCGGTCCCTGTCCAGACTGCGACGACCGCGACGGAGCCGCGCACCTCACTAAGCAAAACGATCCGCGTACGTCTGCGAGTGCCCGCGCGACTGCGCAACCTTGAGCTCGCGCTCCTTCTGGTCGCGTGCGGAATTGTCGCGTTCGCGATCGTGCTCGTGCAGCTTGGAGCGCTCGGCCATGTCGACTCGACAATCGTGACGATCTCCGCTGGGCTCGCGGTTCTGGTACTCGCGATGCATCTCGTGATGAGGGTCGTCGCCCCCCAGGCCGACCCGCTCATCCTTCCGATTATTACGCTGCTCAACGGGGTCGGTATCGCAGAGATCTACCGCATCGACATCGCCTATGGTGCGAGCGGCTGGGACAGCGCGGGCATTAGGCAAATCGTCTGGACCGGTATGGCGATTGTGATCGCCATTGCCGTGCTGATTCTCGTTCGTAACCACCGAGTACTGCAGCGCTACCGGTACATCGCGATGTTCACCGGTGTCGTACTCCTTTTGCTTCCGATGCTGCCGCTCATCGGGCGCACCATCAACGGCGCGCGTGTGTGGATCGGCATCGGCCCGTTCTCGTTCCAGCCCGGTGAGCTTGCCAAGGTTGCACTGGCTATCTTCTTCGCGGGCTACCTCGTGACGGCGCGGGACTCCCTCTCAATGGTTGGTCGCAAATTTCTCGGTATGCGGCTGCCGCGCGCTCGCGACCTCGGGCCGATACTCGTGGTGTTCGCCGCTTCGATGATCGTGCTCATCTTTCAGAAGGACCTCGGCACCTCGCTCCTCTATTTTGGGTTGTTCCTCGTCATGCTTTATGTGGCTACTGGTCGCGCGAGCTGGATCGTGCTTGGCCTTGGGATGTTCGCGCTGGGCGCGCTCGTGGCCTACAAGGCGCTCACGTATGTGAATGGTCGAGTGCACTCGTGGCTCAATGCCTTCAGTGCGACTAACTACAACGCCAAGGGCGGCAGCTACCAGATCGTGCAGGGGATCTTCGGCCTTGCCCACGGTGGCATGCTCGGCACGGGGCTGGGGCGCGGCGCCCCCCAGAAGACCCCACTAGCGACCAGCGACTTCATTTTCTCGTCGCTCGGCGAGGAGCTCGGGCTCGTCGGCATCTTCGCTATCCTCGCGCTCTATCTCCTGTTTGTTTCGCGCGGCCTGCGAATTGGGTTCACCGGTCAGGACGACTTCGGTCGCCTTCTTGGAGTCGGCCTTGCGTTCGTCGTTGCGCTGCAGGTGTTCATCGTGATCGGCGGCGTTACGCGGGTTATCCCACTCACTGGTCTGACTACCCCGTTCCTGGCTGCCGGAGGATCTTCGCTCGTTGCCAACTGGATCATCGCCGCGCTACTTCTGCGTCTGTCCGACGCGATACGTAGTGCACCCCCGGTGGGGATGCCGGCATGAACCGTCAGCTCCGCCGCGTCGGCACCGTGGTCCTTCTCATGTTCATCGCGCTCTTTTGCTCGAGCACGATCATCCAGGTGTTCTCGGTTGATCAGCTCAAGTCTGATCCGCGGAACGTTCGCAACCTCGACGACAGCTACGCGGCCGAACGCGGCGCGATTCTCGACTCGGACGGCAATGTCCTCGCGAAGTCGACACCGTCGACCGACGTCTTCAAGTACCAGCGGGTCTACACGAACCCAGCGGTGTACTCAGATGTCACCGGCTATTTCACCTTCAACCAGGCAAATCCCGGAATTGAGGGGGCGTTGGATGCCTACCTGAGTGGCAGTGCCAACGACCAGTTCCTGTCCAACCTGTCGAGCATCTTTACCGGTAAGTCGGTGCAGGGAGCTTCGGTCGAGTTGACGATCGATCCGAAGGTGCAACAGGCCGCCTGGGACGCGATGGGCAACAACACCGGCGCTGTGGTCGCGCTCGATCCGAAGACGGGAGCGATCCTGGCGATGGTGTCGAAGCCGTCGTACGATCCAAATACCCTCTCGGTGCACAGCACCTCAAAATTCTTCGTCGCGTACAACGCCCTGATCAAATCGCCAAGCAAACCGCTCACCAATCGCGCAACAGCCGGCGATCTGTACCACCCTGGATCAGTCTTCAAGCTGGTTGTCGCGGCAGCCGCACTCGACAGCGGCAAGGCGACTGCCGACACAGAGTTCCAGAACCCTGCCGCGCTACAGCTTCCACTTTCCAGCGCTTTCATCCACAACTCGACCAACCAGTCGTGCGGTCCCGGGGCTACCGCCAGCATTGCTACCGCGATTCGCCTGAGTTGCAACATTCCGATCGCCCAGCTCGGTGCCTCCATCGGCGAGGCGACCATCTCTGAGTACGCGAGTCGGTTCGGATTCGGAAAGCCGTTCGCGCTCGCCGATGGCAACTTCGATGTCACGCCCAGCATCTACCCGACTGGTCAGGATGCCCCCCACCTCATGCTGTCCGCGTTCGGCCAGAGCGACGATCGTGTCACTCCGTTGCAAATCGCCCTCGACTCGGCAGCAATCGCGAATGGCGGAGTAGAGATGCAACCCACCCTGATCAAGAAGATCATCGAGCCCGACCTTTCCGAACTCAAGGTGCTGAATCCGAAGATCTATGGAACCCCGATCAGCCCGACGACGGCCGGCGCAGTACGGGACATGATGATTTCGAGTGTCGCGGCTGGTGCCGCGAGCAATGCGAGAATAGTAGGCGTTCAAGTGGCGGGAAAAACCGGCACGGCACAGAACGGCGTGCACGATCCGTACACGCTGTGGTTTACGGGGTTCGCTCCAGCAAACGATCCCCAGGTTGTCGTAGCGGTCGTCATCGAGAATGGCGGCGGACGTGGTCAGGACGCGTTCGGCAACCAGATCGCGGCACCAATCGGCAAGGCAGTCATGGAGGCGGTGCTAAACAAATGAGACCGACCAGCGGGCTCACTTTCGGCGGCAGATACCAGCTATCTAGCCGCGTCGCGATCGGCGGCATGGGCGAGGTTTGGCAGGCAACCGATCTCGTCATCGGACGTACGGTTGCCATCAAGATATTGAAAGACGAATATCTCGGCGATCCCGGGTTCCTGGAGCGCTTTCGAGCCGAGGCGCGGCACGCTGCGCTCGTCAATCACGAGGGCATAGCCAACGTCTTCGACTATGGCGAGGAGGACGGTAGTGCCTTCCTCGTTATGGAACTCGTGCCAGGCGAAGCGCTGTCGACAATTCTCGAGCGCGACCGCACGCTTTCCACAGACAAGGTGCTCGACATCGTCGCGCAGACCGCCAACGCGCTGCACGCCGCACACTCCGCCGGCCTCGTTCATCGCGACATTAAGCCGGGCAACCTGCTCATCACTCCGGATGGCCGCGTCAAGATCACCGACTTCGGGATTGCGCGCATCGCTGACCAGGTGCCCCTGACCGCAACTGGTCAGGTCATGGGAACGGTGCAGTATCTGTCGCCAGAGCAGGCGAGCGGTCATCCTGCGTCCCCAACGACCGACATCTACTCGCTTGGCATTGTCGCGTACGAAGCGCTCGCCGGTCGTCGCCCGTTCACTGGCGAGTCGCAGGTCGCCATTGCGATGGCCCAGATCAATGAGACTCCGCCGGAGCTGCCCGCGACGATCGCTGAGCCGGTGCGCAACCTGGTCTATTCGTGTATCGCGAAGAGCCCCGCGGACCGGCCAGCCTCTGCTGCTCACCTTGCGCGGGCCGCACAGGCCCTTCGTCGCGGGGATGTCGCAGCCGCCGCCACCTCAGTGCCCGGCATTATCGGAACCGGATCTCTCGCGGCGGCTGTCGGAGCGAACTACGGCAATCCGACAACAGCGACTCGCATCCTGCCCACGACCGCAACACTGCCAACCGCGACCAACGCGCCAAAACGACGCAATCCGTGGACCTGGCCACTCATCGCCCTAGTTGCACTTCTGGCTGTCGTCCTGGTTGGCACGATCATCGCCCTTCTCGCGAATCCGAGTTCCCCCCCAACGCCGAGCCCGACCAACAGCACGCCAACGCCCAGCATCACTCCGACGCCCACCAACACCCTGATTCCCCTCCAGTCGAGCGACATCGTTGGGCTCACGAAGACTCAGGCGCAAAACTTCCTTACTGCCCACCACCTTGTTCTCAACGCGACGAACGGCGACCCTGCTCCCACGTCAGCGAAGGTTGGCACGGCGGAGGATGTGCAGCCCGTCGGTAACCTGCAACCGGGAGCCACGGTAACTGTGCGCTTCTACACGGCCGTAGCTGCGCCCCCGGCCCCTGACGCGCCAACGACCAGCGACGCACCGCCGCATG